>NZ_JAHXBG010000029.1 GCF_020103725.1 Hyalangium gracile
CCCCGTCCCGCCCCGCCCCCCCCGCCCCCGCCGCCCTACCCGTACTGCCCCGTACTGCCCGCCCCCGCCGCCCTACCCGTACCGCCCCGTACTGCCCGACCCCGCCGCCCTGCCCCGTACTGCCCGACCCCGCCGCCCTACCCGTACTGCCCGACCCCGCCGCCCTACCCGTACTGCCCCGTACTGCCCCGTCCTGCCCCGACCCCACCGCCCTGCCCCGTCCTGCCCCGACCCCGCCGCCCTGCCCCGTACTGCTCGACCCACCCTGTCCTGCCCCGTACTGCCCGACCCCACCGCCCGACCCCGTACAGCCCCGCACCACCCGACCCGCCACCCCTGCACCACCGGTACTGCCCCCTGCCCCCCGACCCGCCCAACCTCACCGTCCCGCCCGTCCTGCCCGCCCCGCCCAACCGTCCCGCCCAACCCCACCAACCCGCCCTGCCTTACCGCCCCGTGCTGCCCACGCCTTGGTCCTTAGCATCCCGCGTGCCGTCCCCTCTGCCCGCCTCATTTCCTCGTAGTTTCGAGGATTTAGGCGGCATGGCACCTCAGGACAGGGGACCGTCGGAACCCGGGCTCTGAAAAAACTTCCAGACCCGTCCAGGGGCACTGGAAACAGGGCAGAAAACACCGCCAGAACCGCAACCAGGCTGCTTGCTCTGGTCGCCGCAACGGCAGCCGGGCGCGCTAGAACTCGCCCCATGTCCAGTCTCCCGCCCTGCGGGCTGTACCGAACCCGGCGAGCCCTCGGCTCCTCGATCCCCGAGGGACGCCTCGTCTACTTCCACAACCACGGGGATCCCGGCCCGGGCCTCTACCTGCCCAGCGGCTGGAGTGTGAACCGCGCGCGCTGGCACTCACACGGCACCACCCTCCCGGATCCGCAGTGGGCCCAGCACCTCGAGCCGCTCCTGGCCGAGGGCCTCTACCGCGTCCGAGCCGTCTTCACCTGCTGCGAGAAGCGCTGCCAGACCTTCGCGGAGGATCAGCTGGTCCAGCTCGGCTACAACGGCATGGCCGAGCCCATCCTCTTCATCCCCGAGTGGACCTCGACGGGGCTCTCCTTCCCGACGCAGGGCACCCTCGTGGACCGCGAGCGGCTGAGCCAGCTCGTCCCCCTGAAGGTGGCCGAGTCCCAGGAGCCGTCCGCGGACCGCGCCTTCCTCCACTGAACTGGACGCCTGACCCGAGCCGTGACCGCCCCGACGGCCGAGAGGTCTGTCGGAGCAGAGAGATCCCCCATGCGCCTGCACCTCATCGCAGCCTTGCTCGTCCTCGCCGGGTGCTCTCGCACCACCGAGGGCCCCACTCCCAGCATCACCGGCACCATCAACCCCCGTCAGCGCAACACCGCTCCGGCGCGCATGTGCAACGCGCAGGGAGACGAGCGGGGCTGGCGCCTGGAGCTGCTCGGCGAGCGCTTCACGCCCGTGCCCCAGGACGTGCTCACCGACACGCCGACGGTCGGCATGCCCGAGGTGACGCTGAAGGGCCCCGTCACGTTGACGCTCGACCGGGACCGCGTCTCCTATCGGGACTCGACGCTGCTCCTGCTGGACATCCCCACCCGGGACACCACGCCTCCCGCGGAGCTGCCCGAGGGCACGTATGCGGTGTCGGTGAGGAATCTCGGGGGCGGCACGGCCGAGCTGGCCGACCAGCTCATCGTCGTCCCGCCGCCCGTGGTGACGCGGGTGACGGCGCCCCAGGGCTTCACCTTCGTGGCTCCCAGCCCGCTGGTCATCGAGGGCACCGGCTTCCAGCCGAACACCTTCCCGGCGATGCGGCTGACGCGCGCCGGCTTCCCGGACGTGGAGCTCTTCACGACGACCGTGGAGTCCCCCACGCGCCTGCTCACGGAGCTGCCTGAAGGCACGCCCGAGGGCACCTACGACCTGGAGCTCACCAACCCCGAGGGCTGCTCCTTCACGCTGCCTGGGGCCCTCACCATCACCTATTCGCAGCTGGGCCTGCTCACCATCGAGCCGCGCTTCGGGTGGCAGCGGCGCAACCAGGCCATCACGATCCACAACGCGCCCACGGGCGACCAGCGCGCCTTCGCGGGAGGCTCGCCCGAGGCGTTCCTGGTGGCCCCGCTGAAGACGGCGCCCTCGGAGATGGTGGATATCCCGCTGAACCGGGTGGCGTTCGTCTCGTCCACCATCATCACCGCGGTGGTGCCCACGTGCTCGGGCAACGAGGCCCTGCCGCTGACGGCGGCGGACTGCCCGACCGGCATCGTTCCTGGCGGGCCCTATGCCCTCAAGGTGGCGGACACGAGCGGCGCGGTGGGGAGCGTGCCTGCCGCCAGCGGCTTCACCGTGCTGCGGAGCGAGCCGCCCGTCATCGACTCCATCTCGCCGTCGGCCATCGACACGCGCGGCCTGGATGCCACCACGCCGCTGGTGGTGACCGGGAGGAGCTTCGGGACGGGCGCGAAGGTCCAGTTGCTGAAGCAGCTCGCCACGGGGAATGTGCTCGCGTGTGAGCTGCCCGCCACCGGCACCGCGAGCGCCACGAGCCTGAGCGCGCGGGTGCCCCCCCTCATCGCCGCCGCGCAGTGTGCCGAGTTCACGACCACGGGCACCCAGGTGGCCGCCACGGCGGACCTGCAGCTCACCGCGGGGCTCTTCGTGGTGCGGGTACAGAACACGGCGGATCCGGCGTACGCGAACTACTCGGGCCTCATCGTCACCAACCCGGCGGCCAACCCGACGCCGGGGCCTGCCCTCCAGACGCGGCTCGCCACGGCACGCGCGGACTTCCCGCTCGTGCTGGCCACGGATGAGCTGGGGCAGCCCTTCCTGTACGCGCTCGGGGGCACCGACGGCACCAACACCCTGGCCTCCGTGGAGGTCGCCCCGGTGACGCTCTTCGGGGATGTCGGCGGCACCTGCACGGGCCCCACGTGCACCTTCCACACGCTGGAGCGCACACCGCTGGGCGTGGGGACCGAAGGAGAGACGCCGGAGCCACGCCGGGGACTCACCGCCGTGGTGCGCACCGTGCCGAACGACACCTCCTACGTCTTCGTCCTGGGAGGAGTGCGCTCCGACGGCACGGCGCTCTCCACGGTGGAGCGCGCGCAGGTGCTGAAGCTCTCCGACGCCCCGGCGCTCACCCCGCCCGAGCGGCTCACCCAGGAAGGGACCGCGCTGCCCCCCGGCACCTGGTACTACCGCGTGTCCGCCGTCCTCGGCGCGAGCGATCCGGAGAACCCGAACGGCGAGACGCTGCCCTCGGACGAGCACCCGGTGAAGTCGAACGCGGCGCTCAACGTGGCTCGCCTCACGTGGACGTGCGTTCCCGGCGCGGTGAAGTACCGCGTCTATCGGACCGCCACCGTCAACGAGACCTCGGGGGCCGAGCGGTTGCTGGAGGAAATCCCGGCCCCGACGACTCCCGCGTGCACGGGCTCCCCCCTGCCGCAGGTGAGCTACACGGACACGGGCTCGAAGGCGCCCGCCGCCAATGCGCCCCGGCCCCTGCCGCCGGGAGCCCTGGGGCGATGGGTGCGCACGAACATGCCCCAGCTCACGGTGGAGCGAGGCAATGCCGCGGCGCGAGTGGCAGGCGACAGCGTGTACGTGTCTGGCGGCTTCTGCTCGACGGCGGGAGGCAACTGCCCGTCGTCCGCTGGAGCCCTCCTCTCCAGCGTGGAGCGCGCGACGTTCAACGGCCCGCAACTGGGAGCCTTCGCGGTGGCCGGAAACATGACGCGAGCCCGCCAGCGACACTCGCTCGCCTTCGCGGACGCCTCCACCGCGCCGGGCTCCTTCACTCCGGCCGCACCGGACAACGCGCAGGATGCGTGGCTGCTGGCAGTGGGGGGAGACGCGGGTGGAGCGCCTCTGTCGGGCACCGGCATCATCGAGGTGGCGCAGGTGCGCAACAGCGGCGGCCCCATCGCCACGCCCGCCTTCAGCGCGGCCACCTACAACACCGCCGGAACGCATGGAGGATGGGCGGAGGTCATCGCCAACTACCTCTTCCAGGCGGGAAGCACGGGTGGGACCGGGTTCAAGCTCAACTCCGGCTTCGTCTGCCCTGGCAACGGGAACGATCCGGGCAAGTGCCTCGCGGCGACCAGCTTCGACGGCACGCTGGGTAGCTCCGCGATCAACGCCTACCAGCAGGGAGGCCCGCGCTATCTGGCGGGCAGCACGCTGTTCCGGGCCTTCATCTACGCCGCGGGTGGCTTCCCCAATGACGCGGGGGGCACACCGACCAACACCCTCGAGCGCATCATCTATTAGGGAGCCACCTCGCCATGACTGCCCTTCCTGTCCTCGCGCTCCTCGTCCTCGCCCAGGCCCCGGCCCCCGCCGAGCCTGCCTCCGAGGGAGATAGCATCCTGCTGGCGCCCAAGGTCGGCTTCTTCAAGAGCACCACTCCGCTCTCGGGAGCGCCCTTCTTCGCCGTGGAGGTGGGCTACCTCACGCCGCTGCTCGACCGGCGGCTGGCCATCGTGCTGGAGGGCAACATCCACCAGTCCGACGTGTCCGGGACGCTCAGCGATCCGCTGCTCACCCGAGGGGATGAGAACTACCGGCTCACCGAGCGCGAGATGGCCCTGCTGCTCTCGGCGGTGTACCGCTTCGAGGGGGCGCTCGGCTCGCTCACCCCGTACGCGGGGCTGGGCCCGGGCCTCTACCTGCACCAGGCCACCGCGCAGGGCTTCGGCGGAACGACGGTGGAGAAGGAAGGCACGCTCGGCTTCCAGCTCCTCGGAGGCGCCGAGCTGCGCCTGGGCCCGGGCGGCCTCTTCCTGGAGGCGCACTACCACTTCACGCAGGTGGACTTCCTCTCCACGGGCAACGTGAACGTGGGCGGGTTCCTCGCCGCGAGCCTGGGCTATCGCCTGCGGCTGTGAGCCCGCGGACGGCGCTCACCTGGCCGGAGTGAGCGTCACCGCCGACTCGCCCAGCGTCTGTCCCTTCTCATCGACGAAGCGGGCCCGCACCTCCAGGGGCCCGGCCAGCCAGCCGCCCTGCACCGGCGTGCTGTACGAGAGCGGAACGTCCACGCCCGGCGTCACCGGCGCGGCCTCGCCCTCGCGAGGGAAGAACTGGAGCACCTCGCCCGAGGGAGACTTCGCCGCCACCGACAGCCGCGCCCCCGCCGGAGCCGTGTAGCTGAACTGCACCGCCGAGCCCTCGGGGCATGCCAGCCTGCCGCCCGGCTGAGCCTCGCCCTGCACCTTCCCCTCGGGAGACACACAGAAGGCGCGCACGCCGAACGCGCTCTCCCCCGAGCCACTGCGCGCCTGCCACTCACCGTCCGCCGGCGCCACGTTCCGCCCTCGCGGGAGCACCACGAACATCGCCACCGCGGCCACCGCCACCGCCGGGAGCGCGACCTTCCACCAGTCCCAGAAGGAGCGACGCTCCGGAGCCGCGGCCCGCTCCGCGGCCTGCACCCGCGCCATGAGCCGGGCCTCGAGCAGCGCCTCGCGCCCCCGCGGCAGCACGCGCTTCTCCAGGGAGGACTCCACCCGCGAGAGCCGCTCATACGCGTCGCGGCACTCCGTGCAGGTGCGTGCGTGCTCGCTCAGCCGGGCGTGGCCCTCGGCATCCAGCTCCCCGAGGAACAGCGCCTCGAGCGCGGCCTTCGCTTCCAGGTTCTTGCACGTCATTCGTCGCCCCTCCCCTTCAGGAAACCCCAGCCCTTCGCCTGGATGCCCTGCAGGTAGCCATGCGTCTGCAGAAAGCCGAGCAACCGCTGCTTGAGGCCCTTCTCCCGCCGCCGCACCTGGATGCGGGTGAGCCCCACGCGCTCGGCCGCGCTCTCCTGCGCCAGTCCCTCGGTGAAGCGCAGCTCGAACAGCTGAAGCTCCTCCGGCGTGAGGCCGCCCTTGAACTCTCGCAGGAGCGCCTCCACCTCCTGGTCCTCGAGCCGCTGCTCCAGGCTCTCTCCACTGGTGGAGGCGTGGCCCAATTCCCAGTCCAGCGTGGTGCCCTCATCCTGCGGCCCCAGCCCCGCCACCACCTCGCGCGTGCGGGACTGCTCGAGCACCACGTTGCGCGCGATGCCCATGAGGAACTGTGCGTAGGGGCGCACGCCGTCGTACGCCAGGCGCGTCCGGGGTTCGAAGGCTCGTGCGAATGTCTCCAGCACGGTGTTCTCCACCTCGAGCGCGCCCTGCAGGTGGGCAAAGCCGCGCCCACGAAAGGCCACCGCCCGCAGCGCGCGAGCCAGCGGCTCGGCGTGCGCGCGATACACCTCTCCCAACACCTCCGGTGCGCCTTCCCGGAAGCGCCGCAATCGCTCCTGGTCCCACTCCCACGCCATCCCAGCCACATAGCAGCGGCGTTCAGCCGCCGTCACTCTCCCCTTGTCACTCGTGACCCCGGGTGGATCGCGTCACTGCAAAATGGCAGTCTAAAAGCCACTTTTTGCGCTCCGAGCACACGACCCCATGTCCCTGCCCCGCGCTTCCCTTCCCCTGAGCCTCTGGTCCCTGCTGCTGGGCCTGGGGCTCGCGCTGCCCTGGCAAGCCCAGGCGGCCACGCCCGAGCGCGTCTCCTACGCGCTGATCATCGCCAACAACGCCAGCCTGGACCCGAAGCAGGCCGCGCTGCGGTACGCGGACGATGACGGGGCGCGCTACTACGAGTTCTTCGCGCCGCAGGCGAAGGAGACGGTGCTGCTGAGCGTGCTCGACGCGGAGACGCAGGCGCGCCACCCCGGCCTGGCCGCGCGCACCCAGCCGCCCACGCGCGCCACGCTGAAGGAGTCCCTGACGCGCCTGTCGAGCCAGATGAAGCAGGACCGGGAGGCGGGCAGGCAGCCGGTGCTCTACTTCATCTTCACGGGCCACGGGCAGCGCGGAGCCGCGGGCGAGGGCACGGTGAGCCTGCTGGACGGGCCCTTCACCCGGACCGACCTCTACTCGCAGGTCATCACCCCCAGCCCGGCCAGCTTCATCCACCTCATCGTGGATGCGTGTGACTCGTACTTCTTCGTCAACGCGCGAGGCGGGCTGCCCATCGGCCCGGCGCAGACGGCGGCGGTGACGCAGCACCTGGCCTCGCGCGAGCTGGATCGCTTCCCGCAGGTGGGCGTGGTGCTGTCCACCTCCAGCGCGCAGGAGAGCCACGAGTGGAGCGCCATCTCCGCGGGCGTCTTCAGCCACCAGGTGCGCTCGGCGCTGGCGGGCGCGGCGGACGTGAACGGCGACGGCCGGGTGGAGTACTCGGAGCTCACCGCCTTCATCGCCGCCGCGAGCCAGGGCATCGAGGACGTGCGCGGCCGGCTGGACATCTTCGCGCGGCCGCCCCCGCTGGACCGGAGCGCTCCGCTGAGCGACCTGGGCCGCAGCTCGGGCCTGGGTTACCTGCTGGTGCCGGAGGGGACGAGCGGACGCATGTGGGTGGAGGACACCCGGGGCGTGCGCGTGGCGGACTTCCACAAGGAGCGTGAGCGCCCCATGGTGGTGGCCCTGCCGCCGGACCGCAGCTACTTCCTGCGCTCGGCGGGCCGGGAGACACGCCTGACGATGAGCCGCGCCGGAGCCGTGGTGGACGCTGGCGCCCTCTCCTGGAGCGCCTCGGCGGTGGCCAGCCGTGGGCCCGTGGAGGAGGCCTTCCGCGACAAGCTCTTCAGCGTGGCGTTCGGCCCGCGCTTCTACAGCGGCTACGTGGCGAGCCAGGGGGAGACACCGGTCGCCATGAATGACGGGCCCGACCTCTCGCCGTGATGCTCCTGCCCCTGGCGCTGATGCTGAGCCTCGGCGCGACCCCGCCAGGGCTTCCATGTGAGGGGGAGCGGCTGGTGCTGCTGCCCTTCGACACGGTGGCGCTGCCGCGGGCCGAGGCCCGGCGCACGGAGGAGGCCGTCCGACGCGCCGTGGCGAAGATGGCGGGCGTGTGCCTGGAGTCGCGCAAGGAGACGGTGGAGCGGCTGCTCGCGCAGGCGGGCCAGCAGGAGGTGTGCACGGAGGCCACCTGCCGCGCGGCGGAGGTGAAGTCGCTCGGCGCCCGGTGGCTCGTCCGCGGACGGGTGCTGGGGCTGGGAGGCGAGCGCACCGTGGCGCTGGTGCTGGTGGCGGCCGACGGACAGGAGACGCGGAGCACCTTCCAGGTCCCGGAGCGGGATGCAGGCATGGAGCAGGCCGCCCAGAAGGCCTTCGAGCCCCTCTGGAGGGTGAAGACACGGCGGACGGAGGAGAAGAAGCTGCGCCCCTGGCCGGTGGTGCTCATGGGCACGGGCGTGGCGGCGCTGGCGGCGGGCGTGGGCTTCGGCATGGCGGCGCGATCCACGGAGCGCCGCTTCTCTCAAGGAGATGGGGGATGCGCGGGTGAGGGCGAGGAGTTCCGCCGCTGCTTCGCGGACGGGCTGCGCCGCGGGGAGCGTCAGAGCAAGCTCGCCACGGGGCTGACGGGGGCCGGGGCCGTGCTGGGCGCGGGAGGCGCCATTCTCTTCGTGTGGGAGCTGCCATGAACTCGCGTCTGGCCATGCTGGGATTGGGCCTGCTGTGCGCGGCGGGACTGGTCTCCTCCTGCCGCTTCGACCCGGATCTCAACCGCTTCGCGACCTGCGCCGAGAACGACATGTGCGCTCCGGGCTTCACGTGTCTCAAGGAGGCCGGGCGCTGCCTGCCCGACTGTGGCGCGTTGGGCCCCTGCCCCATCGAGGAGCCTCCCCTCCCGCTGCCGGATGCGGGGCCGGACGAGGACGGCGGCGTGGATGGGGGCGTGGATGGGGGAACCGACTCGGGGGTCGACGCAGGCACGGATGGGGGCGTGGACGCAGGCCCCCTCACCCTGGTGACGGCGAAGCTCCCGCTAGGAGTCGAGGATATCCCCTACTCGGCGCCGCTGGAGGTGCGGGGGGGCACGCCGCCGTACCAGTTCCGGTCCACGAAAGAGCTGCCCGCCTGGCTCTCGTTCGATGGTGGAGTCCTCTCGGGCAAGCCGCTGCAGGTCGGCACCTACAGCGTGGCCGTCGAGGTCTCGGACTCGAGCGACCCCTCCGTCCAGCGCAGCGCGACCTATGACGTGCGGGTGCGCCCCCAGCTGCGAGTCGCGGGCCCGGGGACCCTCGTGGACGGCTACCAGAACACCGCCTACATCGAGACGATCACCGCCACCGGAGGAATCGGGAACTACTCCTTCTCGATCGCTGGCGGCAACTCCCACCCGGATCTCCGGCTGGGGAACACTGGGAATGTGACGGGCACGCCCGGCCCCACCGGCACCTACGTCTTCCGTGTCCAGGTGAAGGACTCGGATCCCGAGGAGCCGCAGGTGGTGGAGCGAGAGCTGAAGCTCGCCATCAAGTCACCGCCGCTGGTGCTGACGACGGTGGTCTCCACCCAGTCCCTGCCCGACGGGCGCGTGGGGACTCCCTATGAGTACGTGCTGAGGACGAACCCCAGCGCCAACGGCACCTGGACCATCAAGGAAGGCGCGCTGCCCGGCGGAATCCGGCTCGATGCCAATCCGCCGACGCTCTCGGGGACGCCCAACGAACGAGGCACGTTCCCCGTGAAGTTCCAGGTGACGGAAGGCCTGCTGCTGAACGTCGAGGTCCCCCTGGAGATCAGGGTCTACTGACCGCGGACCGGTACGCCGCTCAGGCCTGCCCCACGGGCGGACGGAAGACGCGCAGCAGGTGCTGGGCGAGCACCTCCTCCAGGGACTCCTTGAGCGCGCAGAGCACCTGGTGCAGGCCCTCGGCGGACTCGGGGACGCTGCGCAGATCGCGCACGCGCTCGTGCGAGCCGTCGAAGACACGCAGGCTCCCTGGCACCAGCGCGATGACGGCCTGGCCGGGGTGGCGCTTGCGCAGCAGGGCGAGGAAGAGGGGGTGGTCCTCGTCGGGTCGGCGCAGGTCCACCACGACGACGGCCGGAGGCGTGGAGGCAATGGAGGAGAGCGCGGCGTCCGCATCCTCGGCAGCACGGACCTTCACCTCGGGCTCCGCGAGGAACCGCTGGAGCAGATCGCGCGAGGCGCGGTGTGGGCTGACGACGAGGACGTGACGCATGGAGGGAAGCAGGTAACCGCAGCCCCAGGCTCCGGGCAAGCCCGGGTTCAGCTTTCGGGCAGTCCTGCCTGCTCGGCGAGGAGAGGGTCCAGCTCGGGGGCGCGCAGCGAGCGGGTTCCGGAATTCAGCGTGGGGAGGCCGGGCAGGTCCTCTCCGGCCGCGGCGCCCAGCTCCTTGAAGCGCCGGGCGCCGGGGAGCACGCGCACCTCCAGCGAGCCCACGGTGGTGTTGTAGGCGTCCACGGCGCGGTCCAGGTTCTTGCCCAGCTCCGCGAAGTGCCGGGCGAGTGTCCGAATCCGGTCATACAGCGTGCGCCCCAGCTCGCGGATCTCCTGGGCATTGCGAGCCACGTTCTCCTGGCGCCAGCCGTAGGCCACCGCGCGCAGCAGGGCGATGAGGGTGGTAGGGGTGGAGAGGATGACCTGGCGCTCCACGCCGGCCTCGATGAGGGCGGGGTCCTGCTCCAGGGCGGCGCTGAAGAACGTCTCGCCGGGCAGGAACATCACCACGAACTCGGGGGCGGAGGGGAACTGCTCCCAGTAGGCCTTGTCGCCCAGGGCCTTGAGGTGGGCGCGAGTCTGGGCCGCGTGCTCTCGCAGCTTCGCCAGACGCGTGGCGTCATCGCGGGCCTCCAGCGCCTCGAGGTACGCCTGGAGCGGCGCCTTGGAGTCGACGACGACGCTCTTCCCACCGGGCAGGCGCACCACGAGGTCCGGCCGCAGGCGCCCGCGCTCGCTGGTGACGGTCTCCTGCTGGACGAAGTCGCAGCACTCCACCATGCCGGCCATCTCCACCACGCGCCGCAGCTGGATCTCCCCCCACCGGCCACGCACGGTGGGAGCGCGCAGGGCGCCCACGAGGCTGGCCGTCTCGGCGCGCAGGGCCTCCTGGGTGGAGGCGAGCGCCTGGAGCTGCTGCGCGAGCCCGCCATAGGCCTGGGCGCGGGCCTGCTCGAGCTGGCCCACCTGGACATCCACCTTCTCGAGGGACTCGCGCAGGGGCTTCACCAGCTCCTCGATCTTCCGCTCGCGCTGGGCCAGGTCGGTGCGAGCGCCCTCCTGGAAGCGCGAGAGCTGGAGCTGGGCCAGCTCGAGGAAGGACTGGCTGTTCATCCGCAGCGCGTCCGCGGAGAGCGCCTTGAAGGACTGGGCCAGCTCATCCCGAGCGTCGGTGAGCAGCTCCAGCTTCTCCTCCATGGCCCTGCGCTCCTCGGTCCTGGCGGCCATGAGCGAGGACAGCCGCACCTCCAGCTCGGAGCAGGACTCCTGGAGCTGGCGGGCGCGCAGGCGCTCGGCGTCCAGGGCGCGGCGCAGCTCCTGGACTTCCGCCTCACGGCCTCGGAGGCGCTCGGCGAGGGTGGCACGCTCGGCCTCCCCCTCCATCCGGACCAGCCGGGTTGCGTGATTCAGGCGCCCCTGGAGGAGCAGCCACGTCAGGCCGACACCGAGCAGGCAGCCGACGACCAGCAGAGCGAGGGGAAGAACGAGGGCCATAGAGGGCCTGGGCCGTTAGCACACCGGTCTGACATGCCCCTGTTCCACCCTTGGAGGGAGTGGCGCCGGGGCGTGGAAAAGGCTACTCACCAGGTTCTACGGATGGCGACGGAGCTCCACTTCGACTGCGGCACGCTGGTTGCGCCCACGCTCCCGGATGATGCCCGGTTGCGGGCGCTCTTCCAGAAAGACGCCCGTACAGGGGTATATCGGGCGGCGGCCTGGCGCTACCGGGAGGCGGTGCTGCGGCTGCGGGAGCTGGGCGAGCCGTACGAGGACCGGGCGCGGCGCTTCGAGCCGGTGGACCTGAAGCTGACGGTCCCCATCGAGCCCTTCCCGCACCAGCGCGAGGCGCTCGAGGCCTGGCGGCAGGCGGGCAGCCGGGGGGTGGTGGAGTTGCCGACGGGCTCGGGCAAGACGCTGCTGGCGGTGCTGGCCATCGCGCACCTGAAGCGGCCCACGCTGGTGGTGGTGCCGACGCTGGACCTGATGGCGCAGTGGCAGCAGGTGCTGGAGAAGCACCTGGGGGTGAAGGTGGGGCTGCTGGGCGGAGGGGTGATGGACCGGCAGCCGCTGACGGTGACGACGTACGACTCGGCGACGGCGCAGACGGAGTTCCACGGCAACTGCTTCGGCCTGCTCATCTGTGACGAGTGCCACCACCTGCCAGCGCCGAGCTACCGCTTCATCGCGGAGGGCTCGCTGGCGCCGTACCGGCTGGGGCTGTCGGCGACGCTGGAGCGCACGGACGGAGGCGAGCGCGTCTGCGAGGAGCTGCTGGGCCCCCGGGTGTACCACGTGGACATCCGCGAGCTGCAGGGGCGCTACCTGGCGCCGTACGAGGTGCAGCGCATCGAGGTGCCGCTGAGCCCCGAGGAGAAGGCAAGGTACGACGAGGCGCGCGCTCTCTACATCGGCTTCCTGAGGAAGAACGGCATCTCCCTGGCGGCGCCGGAGGGCTTCGCGAGGTTCCTGGCGCAGAGCCAGCGCAGCGACGAGGGCCGCGCGGCCTACCGGGGCTACCGCGAGCAGAAGCGCATCGCGCTGACGTCCTCGGCGAAGATGGACGTGCTCTGGCACATCCTCATGAAGCACCGGGAGGACCGGGTGCTGGTCTTCACGGAGGACAACGAGACGGTGTTCACGCTGGCGCGGCGCCTGCTGCTGCCGGCCATCACGCACCACACGACGGTGCCCGAGCGCAAGGCCCTGCTCACCGCCTTCGCGAGCGGAGAGCTGCCGGTGCTGCTCACCTCGAAGGTGCTCAACGAGGGCGTGGACGTACCGGACGCGCGCGTGGGGGTGGTGCTCAGCGGCAGCGGCAGTGTGCGCGAGCACGTGCAGCGGCTGGGACGCATCCTCCGCCAGCGGCCGGGAAAGCGCGCGCTCCTGTACGAAGTGTGCTCGGCGCAGACGGCGGAGAGCGGCATCAGCGAGCGGCGCAGGCAGCACCGGGCCTACCAGGAGAGCGAGCCGTGCTGACCCGGGACCTGCTGCTCTTCCGAGTCCGGGAGGGAAGGCTGCGCCCCTCCTTCATCAAGCGGGACGATGCGGAGCTGCTGGCGCTGGCCCGGGAGCTCATCGCCGAGGTGGACGGAGCGAAGGGCCAGACGCGGGACGACGTGGAGGAGACGCTCTCGCTCAGGGCCGGCGCCTTCACCCGTCCCCGCGTGGCGAGAGGGCTGGTGAAGCTGCTGCTGGACCGGGCGCAGTTCGACGAGGCCGTGGAAGGCGTGGCGCAGACACGCTGGGAGCGCTTCCAGCTCGCCGCGCGGGTGCTGCGCGAGCTGCCCCCGGACGCATCCGTGGAGGCGTACGAGGCCCGGCTCGCGGAGGCATTGCCGGCGCCGCTGCCCGACATCCGCGAGGCGCTCTATGCGGACCTGCCAGGTCACCGTCGCCTGCTGGGCTGGGAGGTCCTCACGCCACCCGACCTGCTGGATCGCTACAACCTGGCGCTGGCGCAGGGCCCGCTGCTCGGAGCAAGACGCCTCACCCTGCGCGCGCGGTCACCGGAACTGCTGCGCGTGAGGAAGCTGCTGCGCTGGCTGAAGTTCTGCCGGCTGGTGGCGGAGGTGCGTCGAGACGGTGAGGACTGGGCCCTGGAAGTCGAAGGTCCAGGGGCACTGCTCTCGTTGCAGAAGAAGTACGGGCTGCAGCTGGCGAGCTTCCTCTCGGTGGTGCCGGTGCTGGAGCGCTGGGAGCTGATGGCGGAGGTAGAGGCGAGCGCCCGCAAGCGGGCCACGCTGGTGCTGGACCACCGGGATCCGCTGGTGTCGCTGCTGCCGGCGGCGCTCGGCCACATTCCGCCCGAGGTGGCCACGCTGGCGGAGGGCTTCGAGGACGCGGAGTGGGAGCTGGACCTCACGCCGCTGCCGCGCCACATGGGAGCCGCCGGGCTGTGCGTGCCGGACCTCACCTTCCGCCACCGGAAGAAGCGGCGCGAGGTGGCGCTGGAGCTCTTCCACGCGTGGCATGCGGGGCCACTGGAGCGAAGGCTCCGGGAGCTGCGCTCCAGACCGGACCCGGGGCTGCTACTGGGAGTGGACCGGGCGCTGGCACGGGGCGAGGAGCGGGAGGCGCTGGAGGCCCACCCTCAGGTGGTGCTCTTCAACGGATTCCCCTCCGCGCGGCGACTGCGCGAGCGTCTGACCCGGCTCGTCGAGGAGCCAGGGCCGGCAGGAGCCTGAGCCGACCCCGGAGGGAGGTCAGCCGTTGTTGCCGCCCCGACTGGGGCGGAAGTTGGCGGCCAGGACACTGAGCAGCCGGATGGAGCTGCGGTCCAGCTGGCGGGCGCGCCGCATGAGCCGGCGCAGCTCGGAGGGCTCTCCATGGTCCGAGGGCGGCTCGGCGACCCACTTCACGTCCTGGGAGGGCTTGAGGCCGAGCGCCTCGTCCGCGGAGATGGAGAGCACGACGCACAGCCGGCGAAAGGTCTGGATGCTCGGGAGCATGTGGCCGCGCTCGAGACGACCATAGACTTCGCTCGCAATGCCAATGCGCTCGGCGACGTCGGCCTGCGTGAGATTGAGGCGCTGTCGGGCGAGGCGTGCTGCCCCTCCGAGCCTGGAGGCGAGGGTCTTTTCCATGTTCGTTAACCCAACGGGTTCGCCTATGTCGATATGACTTGCAGGGTTGGCTTCCAAGAACTCGGCGGGTAGGCTTCATTCAATCTGACCAGGTGAGTCACATTGCCCGGGGAGGTGTGATCGGTATGGTGCGAACGAAGCTGCCCTCGTTTCTCTTCGTGGATCAGGACCCGCAGTGGCTGGCGGCGCTGCGCAGGGCCAGTAGAGACCTGCCAGGTCCCAAGCACTTCGCGCGCAGCGCGGAGGAGGCCATGGACCTCTTGCGGGCCCACGAGCCCGCGGTGGTGGTCAGCGGCTACGGCCTGCCCGAGGAGGACGGGCTGAGCCTGCTGGAGCGGATGAAGGAGGAGGACCCGCGCGTCGCCTGCGTGCTCCACACGGCCCATCCGCCCCGGCTGCTGCCGGGCACGCGAGGCATCGCGCTGGTGGAGAAGGGCACGGCGCCGGGGATGCTGCAGGCGGTGCTGAACGCGCTCTGGGTGGCGCTCACGGGAAGGTCGCCCACATCCGTCCAGCGCTATCTGATGTGAGGACCCGACGTATCAGGTTGGAGCGGGAAACCAGCGGCTCAGGGTCCGCTCCACGGCCTCGCGCAGCACGTCCGCGGCGGAGTGGATGAAGAAGTGACCGCCGGGGATGATCTGAAGCGAGAAGTCCTGGGTGGTGTAGTCGCGCCACGTCTGCAGGGACTCGGGGGTGGGCTGCCGGTCCTCCGTGCCTCCCCAGACGGCCATGGGCACGGAGAGCGGGGCCTCCTCGGGGTGGACGAACGTGTCCAGCATCTCGAAGTCGGCGCGCACCATGGGCAGCAGCAGCTCCATGAGCTCCCGGTTGGCGAGCACCTGAGGGGGAGCGGCGCCATAGCGGCGGAGCTCCCCGATGAGGCCCTCGTCCGACAGGGTGTAGGTATTGCGGGGCCGCCACAGCTTGGGCGGCAGGCCGGCGGCCATCATCACCCCTCGCGGAGAGGGAGCGCCCGAGCGCCGCAGCCAGTACGACAGCATGAGGGAGATGACGGTGCCCAGGCTGTAGCCGAAGAAGGCGAACGGCCGGTCCAGCAGGGGCAGCATGACGGGGCCGAGCGTGTCGACGAGCGCGGAGACCCTCCGGAAGGGAGGCTCATGGAAGCGCGTCTCGCGCCCGGGGTACTGGACGGCGATCACCTCCACGGAGGGGCCGAGGCTCGCCCAGCGATGGAGGACGGAGGCGGAGCCCCCGGCGAACGGGAAGCAGAACAGGCGCAGCCGAGCTCCAGGTTGGGGCTTCCAATACGGGAACCACGCCTTGGTGGCCGCGCTGGTCGGCCCCGTCCCGCCGTGTGCGACCGTCATGACTTGGACTTCTGCTCCTCCATGCGCTTGCGAAGACTCAGCGGGCGCATGTCCGTCCAGACCTCCTTGATATAGGCGAGGCACTCGTCCTTGGTGCCCTGCTTACCGGCATCCTTCCAGCCCAGGGCGTTCTCACGGTCCGCGGGCCAGATGGAGTACTGCTCCTCGTGGTTGATGACCACCTTGTACTGCGTCTTGTCGTCCTCGCCGCTCATGGTTGCCTCCGCGGGCCTGATATCGCCAGCCGGCGCATTCTACAGATCTCGGGTCGGGATCCGACATCGATCCTGCATGGCCGGTGGGTCCGGGAGGCCAGGAAGCCGAGCCGTCACAGCAGGTTCATATAGGCGATGATGTCCTGCTTGTCCTGGGGGCTGAGGAGGATGCCGCGCGGAGCGAGGACGGCGGTGTAGTGGTCCAGCACGTCGCCCAGCGTCTTGGCCACGTTGTCGTGGAAGTAGGGCGCCGTGTTCTTGATGTTCCGCAGCGAGCCCATCTTGAAGAAGTTGAAGTCCTCGAGGCGGCCGGTGATGAGGAAGCGGCCGGGATCGGGCGAGACGCGAACCTCGGACAGCCCATCCGGGCGCCGGATGAGGAACGTCTGGAGCGGATACAAGGCGAGGTTGGTCTCCGAGACGAACGCGTTGGAGAAGCGGGAGCCGGGAGGCTGACCGAGGAGGTTCCGAGGCCCCGTCTCGTTGAGCAGGGGACCGCTGTGGCACTGGCCGCAGGCGCCGTCGGGCTGGAAGAAGGCGCGGCCCCGCTTCTCGGACTCGGTGTTGCCCTCGGGGAGCGCCGGAGCCACACCCGTGTCCGCGTAGTCCCGCATGGCCTGGGAGGAGAACAGCTGCTGCTCGAAGGAGGCGATCTGCGCCAGCTCCCCGGAGGTGGGCGTCCGCCTGGCCTGGGCGTGCCCCATGATGGCGCTGTGGGCCTGACTGGTGAGGGTGGGCTCGCGGCCATCGGCCATCAGCACGGGATCCAGCGCGGGGGTGTCGAGGGTGCTCGGGATGCCTCGAGCCACGGTGACCTGGGAGGCGAAGGGGTTGAGCAGCAGCCGGGTGTTCGAGGGCAGCGGGAGCGACACGAGGATGGTCGCGTCCTTGAGCAGCCGGAGGTAGGTCAGGCCCGTGACGCCATCATCGCTGTCGAGGGCGCGGAACATGGGATCGTTCCGGTTGCTCGCGTAGCGCGACTGGAGCTCCGCCGGAGAGACGGTGCCGGTGGCCAGGCTGTGGCACGTCTCGCAGGTGCGCCCGTTGCCGCCGAAGGTCTCCTGCCGGAAGAGGGCCTCCCCAGGGGTGGAGAGGCGGGTCCGGGACGCTCCCACCTCCGCCGCGTCGGTGGGGGCCAGGCCTCCGCAGCCCGTGGTGAACAGCAAGGTGGCCAGCACGGCCTGCCGGATCCGCTTCGTCGCGCTCTGTGCCATCGCACGTCTCTCTGAAATGAGTGTCTGAACTCATTTGCGTCGAGACGGTGAAATTGGATCTTTGCGCGAATTCTGATGTTCCGTGGGTTCCCGGGTCAGCGGCGCCCCACCCGGATAATTGCCCCAGGCCTACTCGGAGGGAGCCTCGGGCGGACTGATAGCGCCGCCGGGCTGGGCCATGCCGGAGGCGAGCCGGAGCAGCTGGGTCCACCATGGCTCCTCGGCGACACGGGCCTCCTGACCGTCGCGATCCCGGACGATCATCCCGTCCGGAGCGACGACGGAGAAACGGGGCCGGGTGCCGAGCGCCACGATGAGCGCCTCCATGGTGGTCTCGTCCTCGTGAGAGAAGGCCAGAGGGCCCACGGGGTGGCTGTGGGAGATCTCCGCGAGCTGCGCGCGGCGGCTCCAGATGGCCTCCCACCGGGCCCGCGAGTCGGGGAGCGAGACGGGGCTGGTGGACGCATCGCTCCAGAGGATGCGCCCTTCGCCATCGATGAGGAAGCAGACCTCGCGTCGCATCTCGGAGCCCTCACGCATGCCGGAGGATGACGAGGCGGTCCGTATCGATCGCTTCCTTGATGACCGACGGCAGGCTCTCGAGCGTCACGAGGTTGTCGCTGGGTGGGTGACCCAGGCAGATGCCGGAGTCCACCACCTGGAGCGTGGCCATGTTGACCACGGAGATGAAGCGCTCGTCCATGAAGGTGAAGATGACCTCCAGGTTGTCACGGCCTAGCACGCGGGCGCTGCGCATCCTCGCCCCGGCGGCCTCCAGGGCCAGCTCGGCGCGAGCCATCGCATCCTCCTCCCAGACGCGCCGCTGTCGCCCTCCCCTCTGCGCCTGCGCCCCGGGCTGGGCCTGGGGCGGGCGCTGGGCCTGAGCCTGGACGTGCTGGCGCGCTCGCTCCACCACCTCCTCGCGCCTTCGCTGCTCATCCTGGCGCATGCGCAGCTCCCGCATCTCGCGCTCGGCCAGAGCCCGCTCGTCGGCGAGAGCCCTCAGGACCCGCTCGGCCTCGGGGCGCCCCTGCTCGGCGACAGTCCCCAGATGGGGGCGCAGCTCCGCGGGCGCCGCGGGGATGCGGAGCCGGCGTGACACCCCCTCCAGCAGGGCAAAGGCGAAGGCCGAGCGCAGCGTGGCGGGCACACCCTTGACCTGGGCCAGCGAGGCCTCCTCCTCGAGCGCCCGCCGCGCCGCCTCCTCCGCCTCGCTCTCGAAGTCGAGCGAGTCGAAGAGCAGCTCACCGGAGTGCCAGCGCCGGGTCCTGCAGGGCGTGAGCCGGGCAGGCTCCTCCTCGGGGAGGAAGTGCACGCGCTCCGCGATGGAGCCCTCGCGCACGAGCCGCTCCCCCACGAGGTGCCCGCGCACGGAGGGCAGCGCCTCCAGGGCCTCGGGCTCGGCGGGCCCCAGGGCGGTCGCGTCACGGCCCTTGATGCGGAACCGGTACCAGCCGGGTGTAGCGGGCTCGGTGGCGAGCCGCAGGCGACGGTCCGCGGCGTGGAGGAAGGCGCCGCCGAAGTACGGCAGCACCCGCTCCTCTTCCTTGCCCAGGAACTTCCGGTAGTCCACGCCTGCCTCCTACGCGGTAGCGCTCTTCACGATGGCTCCCGTCGGCGTGAGCTGGAGCAGCGGCGTGCGCATCACGCGCTCGACCCAGCCCGACTGCGGCGCGCCACCGGCGGCCACCGGCGCGTCCAGGAGCGCCTTGAGCACCCGCGGCACCTGATAGGGATCATTGAAGCTGTCCACGGACACCTCGCTGAAGGGCACCTTGAGCTGGTTGGCGGCGCTCTTCACCGTGCTGCCGCGCGCATGGGACACCGAGACGAGCATCGCCAGCGCCGAGACGGCGTACCCGCAGTCCCGGAAGGCGCGAGCGAACTGGTCACCCGCCTCGCCCGCCTCGTCGCCCACCACGATGGTCACCAGACGCGCCGTGGGAGGGAACGTGACGCCGGCCTGGTGCAGCGCGCGCACCGCCGCCGCGTGCATGGTGCCGCCGCTGGCCTTGATGTCCTTGAGCATGTGCTGGACGGCGGTGCGCGACGGCGCCTTGGGACGAAGCACCGTGCCCACGGTGTCGAAGGTGGCGATGTGCAGCTTGTCCATCGGGAAGCCGGCGAGGATGCGCGTGAGCGCCTCCTTGGACTGCTCGATGGCGCCTTCCATGGAGCCTGACTTGTCGATGAGGAACATGACCCGCACATCCGCCTCCGTCGTTGCCTCGGCGACGGCCTTGCGCGCGGCGTTGTCGGCGGCCTCCTCCAGCTTCTCTCGTAGCTCCTTGTTGCGGACGTTCTTCGCCACGTTCAGCGCCCGCTGGTCCGTGGACTCGGCCACCGCCTTCTCCCAACGAGCCCGGATCTCCGGCTCGGCCATCAGCCCCAGCTCCTCCAGCGTGGGCGTCAGCATCCGGATGTCCCGGTCGGACAGCGAGGGAAGCAGCGCCACCATGATGGCGGGCGTGAGCCCCACGTCCTTGGGCAGCCGGCCCACCACCTCCTTGTAAGTGAGCTTCTGCGACTCGATGGCCTCGCAGATCTCAGCCTCGGAGAGCCCGTCGAAGCGCTCGCTCTTGGCCAGCTTCAGGTTGGTGAGCCCCACGCTACGGTGTCCGCCCGCCGCCTGCTTCTGCTTCCAGCCGAGGATCTCGAAGAACGCCTGCGACTCGGGCTTGTACCCGGCCTTGCGCGCGATCTTCTTGATGGTCTCCTTGAAGCCTGCCTTCACCAGGCCGGTGAGCATGGCCGGGTTCTTCTCGCGGATCGCCAGCCACCGGGTGGCCGCTCGCTTCCAGCGCCCGAGCGGCGGCTTCTTCGAGCCCGGGTCGGCGAAGCCCGCCTTGCGGTTGAGCGCGGCGATCTCCGGCGTCTCCAGCAGCTCGGCCACGCGAAGCACGGCCTTGGGCGTGAGCATGCGCGTGGACTTCTTCTCGTAGTGCAGCAGCATCGCCTCGCCGATGGAGCGGAAGTCATCGTCGTGGAAGGCGACGGAGCCGTCCTCCTCGCGCACCGGCTGCCCGGAGCGGCTCTGCACCAGCATCAGCGCGGCGCAGGCGACCTTGAGGTCGCGCCACTCCGTCTGGGTGAGCGCGTAGGAAGAGAAGTGCGCCATCAGGTCCTGGTTGAGCTGGTAGATCTCCAGCAGGCGCCGGTAGAGGTTGACGGCAGCCGGGACGAAGAGGCCGGGAGGCACACGCACCGCGTTGGCGGGCACGGCGACGCCGCGCTTCCTGGGAGCAGGCTGCCAGACGTTGCGGACGCTGAGGCCGGGGCGGTTGTGCCACAGGTGCGCCGAGGAGCTCAGAACCAGATCGAGCAGCTTCTCGGCGGGGCCCAGCTGGGCCTCGGGCAGCAGCGGTGGGTTGCGCGGGGTGTTCATGGGAATCCCTCCGAGAGGGAGTCTCCTCGAACACGGCCTGTCGCGCGAACCTTTCCGCAGCAACGGGTGATGGAAGGAAGGAAGCGCCCGAGTGAAGAAGCCCTGTTTTCAGACTCGCGCTCTAACCTCTGAGCTATCTCCCGATGGAGTCGGGAGAGCCGGATTCGAACCGGCGACTTCGAGTTCCCAGTGCTTGTATGGCCTCTTCGGCCGGACGCGGATTCGTCAGAAGAAGATTGAAACGCCCGAGTGGGGAAGCCGATTGACGTCTCGAGTCGAAATCGAGTGCCTATCCATTAGGCTATCCCGTCATATGGTGACGGGAGTTGGAGTCGAACCAACATGAGGGCTTGTATGGCCTCTCCGGCCGGGCGCTTCAAAAGCGTTCGCGAGCAGCGCGGCGTGTCGCCATCACCGTCTCGCCTATGCCTGGAAGGACGCGAGGCCCGCGGCGCGCCTGACACGGCATTTTCGGGGGGATTTTCCAGGGCGTCCGTGCCGCCCAGACCCGCCGGGTAGTAGGATACCCGCCCCATGTCTCTGGAAACGGGTGAACAGTTCGGCCGCTATGCGCTGGAGTCCCAGCTGAGTCGGGGCGGCATGGCCGAGACCTGGCGCGCCCGGCTGCTGGGCGAGGCCGGCGTCACCAAGCCCGTGCTCATCAAGAAGGTGCTGCCCGAGTTCGCCACCGACGAGGCCTTCATCGCCATGTTCATCAGCGAGGCGCGCATCTCCGCCACGCTGTCTCACGGCAACATCGCCCAGGTCTACGACTTCGGCCGGGTGGGCGGGGACTACTTCCTGGCCATGGAGTACGTGGACGGGCAGCCGCTCCACCGCATCACCAAGCGCGCGCGCCGCTCGGGCCTGGGCACCCTTCCCGCCCCCATCGCCACCTTCATCGCCTTGGAGATGTGCCGGGGCCTGCACTACGCCCACACCCGTAAGGATGCCACCGGCCAGCCCCTGGGCATCGTCCACCGCGACATCGCCCCGGACAACGTGCTCGTCAGCTACGAGGGCCAGGTCAAGATCGTCGACTTCGGCATCGCCAAGGCGCGCCAGCTGCGCGGGTTCGACACCGAGCCGGGGATCGTGAAGGGCAAGTACCTCTACTTCTCTCCCGAGCAGGCCCGGGGCGAGCAGGTGGATGCGCGCACGGACGTGTGGGCCACGGGCATCGTCCTCTACGACATGCTCTGTGGCCGGATGCCCGTGGTGGATCCTCCGTACGTGGCGGTCCCCAAGCTGGCCCGGGGTGAGTTCCCCCGCCCCTCCGTGCTGAACCCCTCCCTGCCAGCGGAGCTGGACGCCATCGTGATGCGTGCGCTGTCCATCCATCGCGACGAGCGCTACGAGTCCAGCAACGCCTTCGGAGACGCGCTGGCGGAGTTCCTCTACAGCACGACGCCACGCTTCTCCGCGCTGTCGCTCTCCCACTTCGTCCAGGAGCTCTTCCGAGAGGATCTGCTCAGCACGGGCCACGAGGTACAGGTGCCCCAGTCGTTCCGGGAGCAGCTGGCCCAGTGGAAGGGGCAGCTCGCCACGTCCCCTTCTTCGCCTGGGCTGTCCCCCACGGTTGCCCCGGGCACTCCTACTCCGTCCCCGGCTCCGCTGCCCGCCCAGCCCTCGCGCCTGGCGCACTACCTGGGCGTGGGGCTCGGTGCGGCGCTCGCGGGAGCCATCCTCGCCGTCGCCTTCATCAAGGCCACGCTGCCCGCGATGGTCGATGCGCCCGCGCCTCCTCCCACCGTGCCGCCTTCGCCCCAGGTTGCCGTCGCACCTCCGCCGGTGGAGCCGGCACCGCAGCCGCCTCCCGAAGACACGGCTCCACCGGAGGCCACACCCGAGCCCGCCTCAACTCCAGAGCCTGAAGCGCCCCATGTTCGCGCCTCGGCCTCATACCCGGTCGAAGCCATCCGGCTCGATGCGCGGCAGGACGTGATCAACATCGGCGACGTCGCGCAGAAGCTCTCGCTGGAGCCGGGAGCCACCTACCGCATCTCCGAGCCCAAGCCTCCCCACGGCAGGGCCCCTCTGTTCTTCTGGCTGTCGGGCGCGGAGCTGCGCGCGAAGGATGGCGTGGGCGTCCTCTCCCAGCGGCCCGTGCAGGTGAAGGGCGCCCAGGAGCTCAAGGTCTTCCTGCTCGGCCCGCTCCACGCCGAGTCCCGCCCTCGCGAAGTGCTCGTGGAGAACGTCCAGGCGAAGACCCGCCAGCGGCTCGCGGTCAGGCCCGACACGACAGCCAGCCTGGAGCGGGCCTTCGAGCTCAAGAACCTGGACCCGACCTCCACCTATGAGCTGACCCTGGTTCCGCTCGAGAACGGTGCCTTCACCCGGGGAGCCACGGGCGGTGCGCTGGAGCAGATCGGCTGCGTCGGGCTCGCCGCGAGCGGGGAGAGCCCGGGAGGCAAGGAACCGGTGCCGCCCCAGGACCAGCAGTTCCTCCTGACGACGCAGTCGAGCCTGAACCTCTCGAAGGCCAGCAGCCTGCTCTGCGGCTTCATCGATGATGACCCCGCCGACAACCAGGGTGAGTTCCAGATCCGCATCGTCCAGTCGGGCGCGGGCCTGGAGTGGACCAGCCCCTCGCCCTATGCCCTGGCGTTTCCCAAGGCCGGAGAGGTCAAACGCGTCTTCGAGCAGGCCCTGCGCCTCTTCCAGAAGAAGCAGTACGACGGAGCAGCGATCTTCGCCGAGCGGTGCATCTCCCTCGATTCGCAGGACGCGGACTGTCACCTGCTCGCCGGTGCCACGTACGCGTCGATCCCTGGCCGGGGCGACAAGGCCACCAGCCACTACAAGACCTTCCTGACCCTGGCTCCGACCCACTCACTCGCCGCCTCGGTCAAGCGAGACCTGGTAAAGCTCGAGCAACAGAGCAGCCCATAGCTCCATCTTGCGCATGAGGGAGTTTGCTCCCTCGCGGATGTGTTACGGAGGGATGGCTCGCCGAGCAGACCATGGAAGCGCCGGGATTCACTCGGCGGCGCCCTGCCTGCAGCGGTGACCTCGGTGGCGTGAGAGCGGGTGGACGTTGTCGCAAGCGACGAAGGCGAAGTTCCTGGAATCAGGGCGGTTTCACCAGCAGCTCAAGGCAAGGGTCGAGGATGTCGTGGGAGGCTCCTCCTATGTGTGGGGCTGGAAGCACAACATCTTCCACCACAGCCACCCCAACGTGACCGGGCTCGATGAGGACATCGACATCCAGCCCCTGTGCCGGCTCGCTCCGGGCCAGCGCTCCTCTGGCGCCCACCGCTTCCAGCACTTCTACATCTGGGTGCTCTACGGGCTCCTCCCTCTGAAGTGGCACTTCATCGATGACTTCAGGAACCTGATCTCCGGCCGGATCGGACAGCAGAAGATGCCGCGCCCCACCGGGTGGAAGCTGGCTGGCGTGCTCGGCGGAAAGGTCCTGTTCATCGGCTGGGCCCTGGTGGTGCCGGCGCTCTTCCATCCCCTCTGGCAGGTCGCGCTCGGCTATGCGCTGACGTCGTTCGTCCTCGGGGTGACGCTCTCCACCGTGTTCCAGCTCGCGCACTGCGTGGAGGAGGCGGAGTTCCGCGAGGTGCCGCGAGACAGCCTCACCTTCCCTCGCGAGTGGGCGGTGCACCAGGTGGAGACGACGGTCGACTTCGCGCGGGGCAACTCGCTGCTCAGCTGGTATCTGGGTGGGCTCAACTTCCAGGTGGAGCACCACCTCTTCCCGCGCGTGAGCCACCTGCACTACCCTGCGCTCTCGCGCATCGTCGAGCAGACCTGTCGGGAGCACGGCGTCCGCTACCGCTCACAGCGAGGCCTGGGTGCGGCGCTGAGGAGCCATGTTCGTTGGCTCAAGCGCATGGGGCAGCCTGTCCTCGGAGGTGCGACATGAGTGATGAAAACGTTGAGAAGGTTCGGTTCGGGCGTGCGCAGAAGTTCAGGCTCTCCCCGAAGGGCATCGAGGCCAAGGAGGCGTATACGCTCATGGTCAAGGAGGCCCAGTCAGGCTCGGGACGTGCCCAGTTCGACGCGGCCCGGACGGGATGGGGGACCCCCCGTGGACTGTCTCCCGAGGATGGGCTCTTCCTCGTGGAGTTTGGCGAGGGAGATCGAACGATCCCCGAGGCCGTGCGCAACCTCGATGGCTGCGGCACCACCGCCAAGGAGGTCAAGGTGGCTGTCGAGCGGCTTCTCGCATGCGGAATGATCGAGCCAGTGCCCGCTCCGTCCCCCGCTCCCGTCGCGCCCTCCTCTCGCCGGTACTGGTAGCCCTCGCGACGGCTCGGGCACTTTGAGTTGCCTCCGAGCTCGGCACGGGTTTACTCTTCCAATCGGCGCTTCACGGCGTCGTCCATGATCTCCGTTCGCTAACCCACGCTTTCAGTGACCTCCCCCTTCGCTCCGGCGCCCTGCCGTGGCGTGTTGTGGGCTGTCGTCCGACTGCGTGGGCCTCGACCGAACCCCTGCTGCGAGTTGCCTGGCTGTTCCGCCCGTCGTTTCGGGCCTGCGCTCTGGAGATCTGGATGAAAAAGCTCAAGTACCACCTTGCATCCACCGTTGACGGCTTCATCGCCACCGAGAACCACACCATCGAAGCCTTCATGCAGGACCGGCTCGTGAAGGAGAGCGAGCACGTCGCCGACTACATGGCCTCATTCGCGACGTATGACACGGTCTTGATGGGCCGCCGGACCTATGAGTTCGGCCTGAAGCTGGGAGTGACGGACCCCTACCCGGCCATGGAGACCTATGTCTTCTCGCGCTCGATGAAGGAGAGCCCGAACCCGCGCGTCAAGGTGCTCTCCGATGACCCCGCGGGAGTGGTCCGCCGCCTGAAGGAGCGAGAGGGCAGGGACATCTTCCTCTGCGGAGGAGGCGAGCTCGCGTCGCTGCTCTTCGCCGCGGGGCTCGTCGACGAGGTGCTGATCAAGCTGAACCCGCTGCTCCTGGGCTCGGGAATCCCGCTCTCTCCCAAGCTCCAGAACTTCGTCGACCTCGAGCTGCTGTCCACCAAGGTCTACAAGAATGGAGTCGTGCTCCTGCGCTACTCCGTCATGAAGCGGCAGTGAGCCCCTGACCGAGTGGCCCTGGAGTCCTCGATGAGTTCCACGAGGCTCCAGGGCCCTGCCTCGTGAGCCGTAGCTCAGGCGGGCGAGAGCAGGCGGGAGAAGGCTCGCGCGGCGTCCGCATCGCTGATGTCCCCGAGCGCCGGCCCTACCTGAAGCTCCGTCTCGACGACTCCGGGCACGCGCGTCTGGATGAAGCCGTTCGCCACCCAGATCCCCTGCTCGCTCGCGATGCGGTCCCGCTGCTGCCTGAGCGCCATCGCATCTCCCCGAAGGAAGACGCGGAACAGATTGGTCTGCACCGGCCTGGGGAGCACCGTGAGCCGCGTGTCGCTGGCGATGGCCTCGGACAGGGACTTCGCTCGCTGGACGTAGCCGGGAATGCGGGCCAGCACCTCATCCAGCCGCATCGCCGCGGACGCCGCGTAGGGCAGCATGTGGAAGATGTTCCCGCCGTGCCGATGCCGCCAGGTGCGCGCCTCATTGATGAAGTCACGCCCGCCAACCAGCATCGCGCCGCCCATCGCCCCCACCATCTTGTAGAAGGACACGTAGACGGAGTCGAAGCCCCGACAGATGTCCGCGTAGGAGCGCCCATAGAAGGGCTGGCTCTCCCAGAGCCGGGCACCATCCATGTGCAGCTTCACTCCGCGCTCACGGCAGGTGCGCTTGAGCTCCTCGAGCTGCTCCCACGTCTGCAGCTGCCCACCCAACCAGCGCACCGGCAGCTCCACGCTGACCGTGCCCAGTCGATCGGGCGCCTCCCGCACGTCACTGGCCAGCACCGGCCGGGTCCATGGCGAGACATGGACCGCGCGCAGCCCGTGCAGCACCTCGTAGCTGTCGCTCTCGTGAAGCACGTGATGGGAGGAGGGATGCAGCCCCACGTTCCGGTTGCCGCTGGCGTCCGCATACATCCGCAGCACGATGAGCTGGGCCATCGTGCCGGTGGGCATGAAGCACCCATCCTCGAAACCGAGCAGCCCCGCCACCTTGCGCTCGAAGGACTGGACGAGCTCTCCGTTGCCGTACACGTCCGCCGACGCGCCCTGCTTCTTGACCCACTCGCCGATGCGGATCAGCTCGGCGCCATCGTCCTCAGGAGCTCCCATCGGGAGAAAGACGCGGCAGCTTCGCCGCAGGCGCGCCACCTGCTCTGCTCGGGAGCTCGCGGCGGCGCCTGGGGCCCCTGCCCCGTCGGCCGCGCCCGCCTTCGGAGGTGGAGGGCTCCTGGGCGCCGCGGCCCTCCCCGTGCCTGGCAGGAGCGACGTGCCAGCCAGCAGGCCCGAGAGGGCGAGAAACTCGCCCCGACTGAAATTCCGATGGGTCATCGATGATCCTTCCACAAAGCCGAGCGTGGCATGATGTAGGGACTCTATCTGGGAGAAGTCGCCGGGAGCGGCAGCGGCTGAGGCCGGTGGTGGATGGAGTCGGAGAAAGCATGCACGGTGACTACGAGCAGCGGTTCCTTACCGCCTTGATGGGCGAGGTCGGTCGCATCATCCCGTTCCAGTCGGTGAAGACGATCGGCAACATCTCCAACACGGGGGGCAAGCAGCACCACCTGGCGGTGTATGTCCAGCTCCAGGAGCAGATCTTCTTCGCGACGACGGCCGGGGTGAGTGCGCTGCCCGTGCCCCCCGGCACGGGTGAGGGCATCGACTACTTCGAGCTGTGCGCCTTCACCCGCGGCCACTCGCCGAACGTCCTGTGGCGCTTGTCGAACATCGCCAACTACATGCTGGGGGCCATGTCGCCCATGTTCTACGGCTCGCCGGAGCAGGCCCTGGCCGCGGCCTCCGCGCCCGCGGGCTCGAATCCAGGGGCGACGTTCCGCCCGCTCGAGACCATTCGGGGTGGAGACGAGCGGCTCCTACTGGTGCCTCGCGTGCGGGTGAAGGTACCCCAGGGCCCTACCGTGCAGGTGATAGAGCCCATGCTGTTGACGGATGCGGACTGGCAGGAAATCGGGCAAGCGGACATCGACGGCCGTCTCCAGTGGCTCTCGAAGCTGGGCCTGCGCTCGATGGACCGGTGGACCCCCATCCTGAGCGGGTGACGTGCCCTCCTGACAGGTGATGCCAGAGAGCGAGGAGCCGAGCGAGGGGGTCCTGGTACACCCGCGCTCTGGCTCGGCTTCCCCTTCGGGCAACCGACATTCTTGTCTCTGAGTATCTGGATTGCAGGGCCTGTCTACAGCAACCTGTGAGCCACACCCTGTGTGTTTCATGTGTTGACGCGACGAGGGTCCTCGCCTGCGCCAGCGCAAGGCGCCCTTCTGCGAGCACGCTCACCATGCTGAACATTCCAGGTTACCGAATGCTGGGCACGATTCGAGGGACGGGCTCGAACGTGCTGTTCCAGGCAGTGCGCGAGGCCGACGGCCTGCCCGTCATCATCAAGACGCCGATGACCCCCTCTCCCGGGGACCGCGACCGCGAGCGCTACCGGCGCGAGTTCGGCGTCCTGCAGCGGCTGCAAGACGTGCGCGGCGTCGCCCGGCCCTATGCCTGTGAGCGGATCCACGAGCGGCCCGTGCTGCTGCTGGAGCGGGTGCAGGGCGAGTCCCTCTCCGAGTCCGTGGGCCAGCCGTTCGAGCTCCCCCGCTTCCTTCGCCTGGCCATCTCGCTGGCCTCCACGCTGGCGGAGGTCCACAGCCGCAACGTCATCCACAAGGACATCAAGCCCTCCAACATCATCCTCGAGCCCTCGGGCGAGGCGCGCCTCATCGACTTCGGCGTCGCCACGCTCCAGAAGGTGGAGCACCTGGACGCGGCGCCAGGCCACATGATCGAAGGCACGCTGGCGTACATGTCGCCCGAGCAGACCGGGCGCATGAACCGGGCGGTGGACTACCGCACCGACTTCTACTCGCTGGGCGTCACGCTGTACGAGCTGCTCGCGGGGAAGCGGCCCTTCCAGGGCCGGGACGCGCTGGAGTGGTTCCACGCGCACATGGCGCAGACCCCCACGCCGCCACACGAGCTCAACCCGCAGGTGCCACCGGCGCTGTCCGCCATCGTGATGAAGCTGTTGGCCAAGACCGCCGAGGAGCGCTACCAGAGCGCCGAGGGGTTGAAGGCTGACCTGGAGCGGTGCCGTGAGGCGCCAGAGCAGGACTCACGGGCGGTGTTCACCCTGGGTGAGCACGACACGCCCAACCGGTTCCAGCTGCAGCAGCGGCTCTACGGGCGCGAGTCGCAGGTCGCGGCCCTGCTCCAGGGCTTCGAGCGCGTCGTCCAGACCGCCCGGCCCGAGCTGTTCCTGGTGAGCGGCTACTCGGGCATCGGAAAGTCGTCGGTGGTGCACGAGCTGCACAAGCCGGTGGTGCAGCGGCGCAGCTTCTTCCTCCACGGCAAGTTCGACCAGCTCCAGCGAGACATTCCCTACGCCACCATCGCCCAGGCCCTCCGTGGACTGGTGCAGCAGCTGCTGGCGGGCAGCGATGAGGAGATCGCCCGGTGGCGCGAGCGGCTGAACCAGGCGTGGGAGGGCCAGGGCCAGCTCCTGGTGGACCTGGTGCCTCAGCTGCAGGTGGTGTCCGGCCCGCAGCCGCCCGTCCCGGAGATGTCTCCCAACGAGGCGCAGCACCGCTTCCATCGCGTGGTGCGGCAGTTCCTGGGCGTCTTCGCCACGCCCGAGCACCCCATGGTGGTGTTCCTGGATGATCTGCAGTGGGCGGACCTGTCCAGCCTGCGGCTCATCCAGCAGCTCCTCTCCCAGCCGGAGACGCCTCCGGTGCTGTGGATCGGCGCCTACCGGGACAACGAGGTGAGCCCCGCGCACCCGCTGGCCCCCGTGCTGGAGGCGGTGCGCAAGGCCGGCGCGCGCATCACGGACATCCGGCTGGAGCCCCTGACCCTGGCGCAGACGGAGCAGCTGGTGGGCGATGCGCTCGTGGGGGCAGGCCCGGAGGTGGTGCGCCCCCTCGCGGCGCTGGTGCACGAAAAGACCGGCGGCAACCCCTTCTTCCTGCTCCAGCTGATGACGACGCTGCACCAGGACGGTCTGCTGGTGCGCGAGGCGGCAGGCTGGCGGTGGAACGCCGAGGGTGTCCGCGCCAAGGACTACTCGGACAACGTCGTGGACTTCATGCTCCACAAGCTGCGCCAGTTCCCCTCCGCCACGCAGGACCTGCTGCGGCTGGCGGCCTGCGTGGGCAACGTCTTCTCGCTCCCGCTGCTGGGCACCCTCGTGGGCCTGGGAGAGGCGATGGAGGTGGAGCAGGGGCTGGAGCCCGCGCTCATGGAGGGCATGCTGGTACGCACTGGCTCGGAGCAGTACCGCTTCCTGCACGACCGCATCCAGCAGGCCGCCCACTCCCTCAGCTCCGAAACCGAGCGCAAGGAGGTCCACCTGCGCATCGGCCGGCTGCTGCTCCAGACCCTGTCCCCGGAGCAGCTGCGCGAGAACCTCTTCGACGTGGTGAGCCAGCTCAACACCGGGGTGGAGCTGATGCGGGACCCCGAGGAGCGTCACTCCCTCGCGCGGCTGAACGCGCAGGCCGGCGCGAAGGCCGAGGCCGCGGTGGCGCACCGTCCCGCTATCGCCTACCTCACGACGGCCTTCGGCCTCATTCCCGGCGCCCCCTGGGAGACGGACTACCCGCTCGCCTTCCAGGTGAAGCTGGCCCAGGCCCGGTGCGAGATGCAGACCGGCAACATCGCCCAGCTGCGGCGCCTGGCCGAGGAGCTCCACACCCAGGCACGGACCCGCGCGGACAAGACGGCCGCCCACTGCATGCTGAGCGACGCCTGCATGCTCATGGGCGAGGTACAGACCTCCATCGGGCACATGATGGAGTGCCTGGCCCAGCTGGGCATCCCCCTGTCGCCCCACCCCTCCCACGAGGAGGCGGCCGCGGCCCATGCCGAGACGTGGGCGCTGATGGGTGGGCGCTCCATCGAGAGCCTCATCGACCTGCCACCCATGACCGATCCGGACGTGAAGGTGACGATGAGCGCCCTGGCCTCGCTGTACGGCAAGGCCTACTTCACCGACAAGCAGCTGCTCACCATCGCCATGAGCAAGATGGTGGCGCTGTCCCTTCGCCACGGCTTCACCGCGGACGCCGTCGTCGGCTTCGGCTGGTTCGGAATGCTCACGGCGCTGACCTTCAAGCGGTACCGGGAAGGCTACGCCTTCAGCCAGCTCGCCATGGCGTTCGTCGAGCGGTACAACCTGGCCGCGCACCGGGCCGCCGCGCTGCTGACCCTGCAGTGCATCAGCTACTGGAGGCGCCCTCTTCCCGAGGTGCAGGAGCTGGTCCTCAACGGCTTCCAGCATGCGCTCCAGGCGGGCGAGTTCTACATCGCCGGCTACTGCATCAGCACGAGCATCTGGAACCGCCTCGCAATGGGGCACAACCTGGATGACATCTCCCAGGAAATCGGGACGCGCGAGGAGTTCCTTCGCAAGACCGGCGTCCAGGATCCCCAGAACCTGCTCCTGTTCTTCCAGCGCTTCGCGCAGCAGATGCGCGGGCGCACGCCCTCATTCGACACGTTGAGCGGGGATGGGTTCGACGAGAAGGAGGTCGAGGCCGGGCTGAGCACCCGCTACATCACCAGCACCCAGTGCTGGTACTGGCTCACCAAGCTCCAGGCTCGCTTCCTGTGTGGCTCCTACAAGGAGGCGTTCGAGGCGGCGGAGCGAGCCTCGGAGATCATGTGGTCCCTGACGGGCGCCATCTCCGTGAGGGAGCTCCACCTCTACCGTGCCCTCAGCCTGGCCGCGCTCTTCCAGGAGGCCACGCCCGAGGAGCAGCAGCGCTCCCTGGAGGCCATCCGGAGCCACCAGCGGCAGCTCGCGGAGTGGGCCGAGCAGTGCCCGGAGACGTTCCACGCTCCGGAGCGGATGGTGTCCGCGGAGCTGGCTCGCCTGATGGATCGGCCGGATGAAGCGACGCGCGCGTACGAGCAGGCCATCCGCACGGCGAGGCAGAACGGCGCCACCCACCAACTGGGGCTGGCCAGCGAGCTGGCGGCGGACTTCTGGCGCGCGAGGGAGGCTCCCATCGTCGCCCATGCCTTCGCGCGCGAGGCCCATGCGGCGTACCAACAGTGGGGAGCCACGGGCAAGGTCCACCACCTGGAGGCGCAGTGGCCGAACCTCGCCCCCACGCGGGACGCCGAAGCGGTCCATGACACCAGCAGCACGGACTCGACCCGCATCGACGCGCTCACGGTGGTGAAGGCCCAGCAGGCCATCTCCGGCGAGATCGAGCTGGAGCGGCTGGTCACCACGCTGATACGCGCGGCCATCGAGAACGCGGGCGCCCAGCGGGGTGCGCTCCTGCTGCCGCGAGGGGACACGCTGACGGTGGTGGCCATCTCGGGGACCTCAGCCGGCAGCGTGACCATCCCGACGTCGGGCGAGGCCACGGCCCACGCGCTGCCGTGGACGCTGCTGTCCTATGTCCGGCGCACGCGCGAGCACGTCCTCATCGGCGATGCCTCCAAGCCCCACGCGTTCTCGTCCGATGAGTACCTGGCGCACAGCGGGGCGCGGTCCGTGCTGTGCCTGCCCCTGATGCGGCAGGAGCAGTTCAGCGGCGTGCTGTACCTGGAGAACAAGCTGGCCACCAACGCGTTCAGCCCCAGGCGGCTGGCGCTGCTGGGGCACATCGCGTCGCAGGCGGCCATCTCCATCGAGAACGCGCGGCTGTACGCGGACGTGCGCAACGCCAAGGCGGAGCTGCGGCGCGCCAACGACGAGCTGGAGCAGCGGGTGGAGGAGCGCACCCGGGAGCTGAAGGAGGCCCAGGCGCGGCTGGTGGACACGGCGCGAGAGGTGGGCATGTCGGAGGTGGCCTCGAACGTGCTGCACAACGTGGGCAACGTGCTCACCAGCGCCGTCATCAACCTGGAGATGATGCAGCGGGCCGTGGGCTCCTCTCGGGTGGGCCGGCTGAAGCAGGCCACGAGCCTGGTGCTGGAGAACCGAGAGGACCTGAGCCGGTTCCTGACCCGCGGCGCGCGCGGTGGGAACCTGCCGGAGTACCTGTCCGCGCTGGCCGACGAGCTGCTGGGCGAGCAGACACGCCTGATGGAGGACCTGGACGCGATGGGGCGACACATCGAGCACATCCGCGCCATCGTTCAGGTGCAGCAGGCGTACGCCCGGACCTCGCTGATGCCGGAGGAGTGCGACCTGGGCCAGCTCATCCAGGACGCGCTGCGCATCCAGATGGCGGCGCTCGAGCGGCACGGGGTGACCGTGCGCCGCGAGCTGGCGGCGGTGCCCAGGCTCAAGCTGGACAAGCACAAGGTGCTGCAGATCCTCATCAACCTCATCACCAACGCGAAGTACGCCCTGGACGTGGTGCCCGAGGGGCAGCGCGACATGACCGTGAGGCTGGGGGTGGAGGGCGAGTGGGTGCGCATCCAGGTGATGGACAACGGGATGGGCATCGCCCCCGAGGTGAAGGGCAAGCTGTTCGAGCACGGCTTCACCACGCGCAAGGAGGGACACGGCTTCGGCCTGCATGCCAGCGCGCTGGCGGCCCAGCTGATGGGGGGCCGGCTGAGTCTGGAGAGCGAGGGGCCTGGCAAGGGGGCCCTGGCCACGCTGGAGCTCCCGCTCGCCTGAACGCCCCAGGGGCTACAACCGCCCGCGCGGACCGTCGCGCGGAGGGTATGCTCGCGCCCGCTGAACGCGCACCAGGTCGAACCTTGCAGCCCCCCTCTCCCACAGCCCCTGACGAGTCCAGCCCACCGCTCTGGCGCTGGGCGGTGCTGTGCACGCTGGCGGCCATCCCCAGCATCCTGGCGGTGGCGCAGCTCGGGCGCGTCCACCCGGACGAGGTGTACCAGGTGCTGGAGCCCGCCTGGTACCGCGCCCATGGCTACGGCGTGCTGTCCTGGGAGTGGAAGGAGGGCATCCGCAACTGGGCCATCCCCGGACTGTTCTCGTGGATCCTGCGGCTGTGCCACGCGCTCGGCATCGAGCATCCGCTGGGGTACCGGGCGGTGCTGGAGCTGCCCCAGTACGCCCTGCATCTGGCGGCGCTGGCCGCCGTGGAGCGGTGGTCCCGCCGGAGCCTGCCCGTGTACGGGGCCTGGCTCGCCACCTCGCTGGTCGCCAGCTACCGTCCGGTGCTCGAGTACGCCGGGCGCACGCTCAGCGAGTCCTTCTCCGCCGCCTTCCTGGTGCTGGCCTTCGAGCGGCTCGCCGCCTCCGATGCCGAAGAGTCGCCGGAGCGTCGGTTCCGGCGGGGCGCGGTGGCGGGCGCGCTGCTGGGCCTGGCGGTCGTCTCCCGGTATGGCTCGATGGTCTTCGTCGTCGCCACCCTGGGCTGGCTGCTGTGGGGACGCCAGTGGCGAGTCCTGAGCGGCTGGGTGGCGGGAGGCTCGGTGGTCGCCGCGGGACTGGCGGTGCTCGACTGGCTCACCTGGGGCAAGCCGCTCCACTCCCTGCTGGCCTATACCGCGTTCAACGCCTCCCATCAGGCGGCGGTCATCTTCGGCTCCGAGCCTCCTGGCTACTACCTGCCCATCTGGCTGAAGGTGCTGCCGCTGTGGAGCTGGCTCGGCCTGTGGGGCGTGCTCCGCCGTCACCGCGGCGCCCTGCCGCTCCTGGGGAGCACGGCGCTCTACCTGCTGGCCATCAGCGTCACGCCGCACAAGGAGGATCGTTTCCTCTACCCGGCCACGGTGCTCTGGACGGTGGCGACGGCTCCCGCGGCGGTGGCCCTGCTCCTGTCGCTCCGGAGCCCTCGTGTCCAGGCAGCCGCCGGGCTGGGGGCTCTGGTGCTGTCGTTGGCCACCCCGCTGCGGCTCGAGCCTCCGCGCAAGAAGGACCACTTCCAGGCCATCGTGCGCGCCACCCGCGCTCCAGAAGCTCGGGGCCTCCTCTACATCAACGAGGTCCCCAACGAGACCGTGTGGGGCGCCGGGGGCTACTTCTACATCGGCAAGAACATCCCCTGGCTCACCTCGGACCGCCCCGAGGACGCGAACTTCCAGGCCGCCATGCGCGACCCCACCTACAACCGCGTGGTGACGTTCCGGAGCAGGGGCGTGCCCGAGCTGGAGCGGCACGGCTTCTCCGTCGTGGAGCGCATCGGCCGGGCCACGGTGCTCGCGCGCGACTCGGCCCGGTGAGGGCCTCCTGCTTCCGGGTGCGGTTCTTTCCCCTTCCCGGCCGAGATAATGATAATGCGAAACGTTATCAAGAAGGAGACCCATTGATGACTGAGTCCGAGCGCGCGTTCCGTCGAGGCCCTTTCCCCATCCGGTTCCGGCTCCTCCAGGTCCGCCGAACCACCCGCGTCAGTCCCCAGATGATGCGCGTGACGCTGGGGGGAGAAGAGCTGGCCGGCTTCCACAGCGAGGGGGCCGATGATCATGTGCGGCTGCTCTTCCCGGAGCCAGGAGCGCTCAAGCCCGTCATCCCCATCGTGGGCCCCCACGGCCTGAGCGTCCCCGAGGGCCAGAAGCGTCCCGTGGCCCGCGACTACACGCCTCGGCGGTACGATGCCGCCGCGGGCGAGCTGGACATCGACTTCGTGCTGCACGGCACGGGCCCTGGCGCCACCTGGGCCAGCAAGGCACGCGTGGGGGACTTCATCGCCGTGGGCGGCCCCCGTGGCTCGTTCATCGTCACCAACGACTTCGACTGGTACCTGTTCGCGGGGGACGAGACGGCGCTTCCCGCCATCGGCCGGAGGCTCGAGGAGCTCCCCGCCGGAGCGCGCGCCATCGCGTTCATCGAGGTAGCCGGCGCCGCGGAGGAGCAGCGGTTCGACACCCGGGCGAACGTGCAGGTGACCTGGCTGCACCGCAACGGAGCGGCGCCCGGCACCACCGACCTGCTGGAGAAGGCCATCCGTGGACTGGAGTTCCCACCGGGGGACTTCTTCGCGTGGGCGGCGGGCGAGGCGACCACGCTTCGCCCCATCCGCGAGCTGTTCCAGCAGCGCGTGGCGAACAAGAGCTGGGTCCGGGTGAACGGCTACTGGAAGCGGGGGATCGCCGACCACGACGAGCCCCACGACTGAGCTTGGCATCCGCATGGCGCGCGGCGACGCGCCCTTCCAGGTTTTGGTGGCAGCCTCGGCCTCCTCGGTCTTAAAGGGGGTGCGAACTTCCATGGCCCCCGGGGCCAGGAGCGTGATCGCATGATTCCGAGGCAAGGCCGGCTGGGACTCAGGATTCTCGTGGCACTGGGCGTGGGCCTGCTCACCGCTTGTGGTGGGCCCAGGCTCGCGCAGAAGCTCGAGCCGCTGAGCGGCACCCTGCAGCAGCAGGTCGACGAGCAGTACACCCCGGGCGTGGTCGTGCTGGTCCGACAGGCGGACCGTGATGACACCTACCTGAAGGCCGTGGGCAAGCTGGACCTCGAGCAGGGGACGCCGTTGCCCGAGGATGCGCTGTTCCGCATCGCCTCGATGACCAAGCCCGTCACCAGCGTCGCCGCGATGCTCCTGGTGGAGCAGGGCGCGATGGGCCTGGACGATCCCATCTCCAAGTACCTGCCCGAGTGGCGGAACCCCGTGGTGCTGGGCGAGCCCGATCCCTCCAGCCCCGGAGGCTACAAGACGAAGCCCGCGCAGACGCCCATCACCGTGCGGCACCTGCTGACCCACACCTCGGGCCTCTCGTATCGCTTCAAGCAGGATGCGCTCACTGCGCTCTACGTCCAGGCGGGCATCACCGACGGCTTCGAGCACACCTCCCGGACGCCCGCGGAGCAGTCTCGGGCCCTGGCCGCGCTGCCGCTCCTGCACGAGCCGGGCACGGCCTACGCCTACGGGCTCAGCACGGATGTGCTCGGCCATCTCATCGAGACCGTCTCCGGACAGCCGCTCGACCGATTCTTCGAGGAGCGCATCTTCAAGCCCCTGGGGATGAAGGACACCGGGTTCTTCGTGCCTCTGGAGAAGCTCTCGCGCCTGGTGACGCTGTACCGGCGCACCCCGGCGGGCACGCTGGAGAAGGTGCCCGTGACCGGGCAGAACGTGACGGAGGGCCCCATCTCCTACGCGCCGGACTTCCACTACGCCGGGAGCAAGACGTACCGCTCGGGCGGCGCGGGGCTCGTGTCGACGGCACCCGACTATGCTCGCTTCCTGCTGATGCTCGCCAACGGCGGCGAGTACGAGGGCGTGCGGCTGCTGAAGAAGGAGACCGTGGACCTCATGACGAGCAATCAGATCGGCAACCTGCGGGCGGAGTTCGTCTCGGTGGGCTTCGGGCTCGGGTTCGGCGTGCAGGGTGATCCGACGCGCACGAAGGACCTGGGCCCGGTGGGGTCCTACTTCTGGTCCGGCATCTTCAACACGACGTTCTGGGTCGATCCGCAGGCGAAGCTGATCGGCATCGTGCTGACGCAGGCCTGGGCGCTCGACTCCCCGGCGACCGACGCCATCCGCACCCGGATCCAATCCACGCTACAGCAGCCCACCGAGGAGGCTACCCGCTGACGGCCGCGGAGCGCCGCTCGAGGTGCATCGGCAGGCCGCCGCCGGGGCGCAAGGTGATGAGCGGCTCGGGCACGAGCGTGTAGTCCGGGGCCAGGCGCGGACGGAAGCGCTGGGCCACCGTGGCGACGATGAGCTGGGCCTCCATGAGGGCGAAGCTGTTGCCGATGCACTGGCGAGGCCCACCGCTGAACGGGAAGTAGGCGTAGCGCGGGCGCTGGGCGGCCCGCTCCGGCTCGAAGCGCTCCGGGAGGAACTCCTCGGGCTGCTCCCATATCTCCGGGTGGCGATGGGTCACCCACGGGCTCAGGTCCACGGAGGAGCCCCCGGGGATGTGGAAGCCGCAGACGACGTCGTCCCTCACCACCTTGCGGCTGAAGACGTAGGCGGGCGGGTAGAGCCGCAGCGCCTCATCCACCACCATGCGGGTGTAGGTGAGCCGGGGAACATCCTCCACCGTCGGCAGCCGTCCCCCGAGCACCGCGTCCAGCTCCTCGTGCAGGCGCGCCTCCACCCTCGGGTGCTTCGCCAGCAGGGCCCAGATCCACCCGAGCGTCGTGGCGGTCGTCTCGTGTCCGGCGACCAGCATGGTGAGGATCTCGTCGCGCAGCTGCTGATCGTCCATCCGCGCTCCGGTCTCCTCGTCGCGCGCGAGCATGAGCATGGACAGCAGGTCGCCGGTGTCCCCCTTCTTCCGGCGACGCTCGGAGATGATGCGGAACACCGTCTCATCGAGCTCGCGCCGGGCGACGCGGAACGCGCGATCCTCTCCGAAGGGCAGCACCGGAGGCAGCACCCGGAAGGAGCGGAAGCGGGTGGTGACCTGCTCGCTGAGCTCGGTGAAGGCCCGACTCACCGTCTCGGCCTGCGGGCCCAGGTCCGTGCCGAACAGCGCCTCGCCCACGATGCGGAACGTCAGCCGCATCATCTCGGCCATCATCCCGAGCGGCTCGCCTCGCACGGCGTGCGGCTCCCAGCTCTCGAGCATGAAGGTGGTGGCTCGGACCATCTGCCCCGCCATGGCCGCGATGCGCTGGCGGTGGAAGGCGGGCTGGGCCAGGCGCCGCTGCCGGAGCCAGAACGTGCCCTGACTCGTCAGCAGTCCGTTCCCCACCACCCAGCGGGCCGTCGTGTAGGACAGGTGGTCCTTGGTGTAGTTGGCCACGTTGTCCTGGAGCACCTGCCGCACGCCATCCGGATGGCTCACCAGGAAGGAGGTGAGCGGGCCGAGCCGGTAGCGGGCCACATCTCCATGACGGCGCGCGGTCTCCAGCAGGAAGCCGAGCACGTCACGCCGCACCTCGGGCAGGACACCGGACAGCAGGTGCCCGCTCGGGCCGGTGGCGCTCCGGGGAGCGCTCGGGGACGGAGTGCGCATGGTGGGCAGGTCCATGAGCGGATGATACCGCCGAAACCGCCCCTCCAGCCTCAGCGCTCCGAGCCCTTCCGCATCCCTGCGGACGCACCTCGAAGGCCTGGGGAAATTCCGCGCGAAATTCGGGCTGCGACAATTCGGGGGGAACCTCGTCTTCCGAGCACGGGCACGAACCGCCCTCCTGGTCCCGAGAGGGCCAACCCCACGCGGCTGGCGGGATTCCCCCGCGCGGCCGAGGCGTGCCCTTCGCTCCGTTCGGGACTCGAGGAGAAGTCATGCTTGAAGTGTATCGATGGCGAGTGAGCGCCGTCCGATGCGCCATGGCCTTTGCATTCGCCATGGCCTTCGTGGCGCTACCTGGAACAGCAGAGGCGCAGTCCTGCGCCGGGACGTGCTCGGGCGCGGCTCCGGGCGGCTCTTGTTACTGTGACCCGAGCTGCGTGCAGTACGGCGACTGCTGCGGCGACTACCAGACGTACTGCGGCAGCACCGGCCCCACCTGTCAGACGCAGTGCAACTCCGGCAGCGACTGCGGCTTCGCGTGCTCCGTGGGCAACGGCACCACGAGCTGGTGCGGCCACTACAGCTGCTACCTCCCGGAGCAGGACTCGATCGGCCCGTGCGCGGAGGCCTGCGACTACACCTCGTCCTGCCGAGCGGTCTGCACCACGGCGACTGGCGCCAGCTCCACTTGCAGCGCGTACACCTGCGCCAGCAGCACGCGGCCTTCCTTCAACACCACGCCCTCCACCTCCGACCCTTGCACGCAGAGCGGCTCGGGCCTGACGTGGAACGTGACGTGCGCGAAGGAGACCAGCGTGCAGCGGCTGGGCAACACCGCGCTCGGCATGGACGGCTGGGGCTACTACTCCTCGCGGCTGGCCATCGACACGGCGACGGCCCAGGCTGGCGTCAAGGCACGCTTCTACGTCGCCAACAAGGAGATCGGCTCCGCCACCAACCCCACGCTGGACGCCTACGCCCTGGTGCGCCCCATCGCCACCAACTGCAAGGACGGGCAGACGGGCCTCTACCTGCGCTTCAACGGCTCCATCGTCTGGAAGAAGACGATCGACAAGACGTGCATGACGGTGCCCACCCGGCTGACGCAGCTGCCGGGCCAGACGTGCGCGGAGGTGAACCTCTACACCGCCGGGAGCACCACCCCGGTCGTCATCTATGATCAGCAGATTCCGGGCGCGAAGATCAGCTTCCGCTACAGCGTCCACGGCATCGGCGCGAACATCTCCGCGGAGGCTCGGGCGAAGGTCCAGTACACGAGCAACTTCAAGCTCACCACGCGAGAGGCCACCGGCAAGCTGACGCCCGAGGCCATCGGCAGCATCGCTGGCTCTGGCGGTGTGAGCATCTCCGCCTTCGGTGTCGGCGCGGAGATCGGCATCCGGGCCCAGACGGCCATCGTCGACTACGTGCTGCCCAACACGCTGGAGCTCACCACGCCGGCCAACACCCACCAGCTGGCCTTCCACTACAACATGGCCTACCAGCGCAAGCCCAACACCTGGACGCTGAAGGCCTACCTGAAGGTCTTCTTCTGGCTGGGCTCCAAGACGTGGACGCACAAGCTGGGCGGCGGCACGTGGGGCGGGGACAGCGCGCCGACGACGCTCATCGACCGCTACTGGAACACCGGCTTCGACGGCCTGAACCCGCTGCTCTGCACGCAGCACGAGCAGAACTACAAGAACACCTGGCCCAGCTGCGGTGACGGCATCTGCAACGGGGCGGAGACGGCCTGCGGCTGCATGAGCGACTGCGGTCCCTGCAACAGCTTCCCCACCTGCGGTGACGGCATCTGCGAGCCAGAGGAGTCCTGCTTCATGGACTGCGGCAGCGGGTGCCCGGACCCGATGCAGATCTCCTGCGTCGTGGACCCGCTGTAATCCCCTGACCTCAACCCACGGACACCCTCCATTCCCATGAATGCCACTCCTCTGAAGAAGCACTGGAAGCGGATCGCCTCGGTGATGATGGCCGCGGCGGCCCTCCTGGCGGCCGTTGGACTGTCGTTGTGGCGGCCGGCGGCGGAACCCTCCCCCGTCTCGGCGGCCACGCCCGACCTGCAAGAGCCTCCCGAGCCCCCCTCCCCGGCCGCGGCCGTGGAAGGGGCTCGCACGGCCACCCGGGCGGTGTACCGCCTGGAGCAGACCGTCCACTTCACCCTGGACATCTCCAAGATGCTGGCCGGCATGGATCCCGGCACGCGCGCGGAGGTGACGGCCAACCAGCCCCGGACAGAGGTGGTGTCTCAGCTCAAGGGAATGGTGGAGTGGCAGCGGGTGCAGGGCGGAGAGGGCACCTGGGTGCGGGTGCGCTGGAAGGACACCGGCACCCAGGTGAGCTACCCCGGCAGCGGGCTGTCCGCTGCCGAGCAGGCTCAGCTCAGCGAGCAGGCCGTGAAGCAGTTCGACGGGGCAGAGGCGTACGTGCAGCTCGACGTGCGCAACCGCGTGGCCCAGGTGCGCGTGGGCTCCGGGCTGGCGCCCCAGGCCTATCCCCAGCTCCTCAATGTGCTGGAGAAGCTGGCGGTGACGGTGCCCGCGCGGCCCCCGGCGGAGTGGAACGCGGAGGAGCAGGACTCCTTCGGCCGCTACAACGGCGCCTACAGCGTGGAGGCGCAGAGCGGGCAGGAGCTGCTCTTCTCCAAGAAGAAGCGCTACCAGCAGCTCACCACCGTGGGCTCCAGCCCGGACGGTGAGCAGAGCCTGCAGGAGAAGCACGTGCAGAACCTGGGCAAGGCGCGCATCCGGTTCAACCTGGAGGAGCGCCGACTGCTGTCGGCCGAGGGCCGCTTCCGCACGTCCATCCGCCACTCGCTCATGGACGCGGACATCGACGAGACGTACTCCCTGCAGCCCGCGCCGCTGGAGTCCCTGGCCTCCGTGGCTCCGCCCGCCGCCGCCGAGCTGGGCGCGCTGCTGGCCAGCCTGGTGGAGCTCAACCCGCGCGTGGCGCTGCAGCAGACCCAGGCCCCGGTGGCGGTCCGCCCCGGCCTGGTGAACCTGGACCCGAAGCAGCTCGTCCGCAAGCTCACCGACACCCTGGAAGCCCTGCGGCGCCTGGAGAACTTCGACCCGCAGAGCGAGCAGGCTCGGCCGCTGATGGAGGACCTGGCCACGCTCTTCGCCACGGATCCGGAGCTGGCCCGGCGGACGCTCCGCCCCGCGCTTTCGAGCACCGAGAAGCCAGTGGGAGGCGACGTGCTGTCGGCGGTGGTGAGCGAGGCGCTGCGCCATGGGCCCGCGGGCCAGGGGCTTGCCGCGGATCTGCTGACCACCCCGGGGCTCCCGGAGGAGGGCTACGCCGCGGCGCTGGCCGGGATGGGCACTCGCGAGGACCTGGAGCAGCCGGGCCGCGACACGCTGATGCGGGTCCTGCGCCAGGAATTGTCCTCGGTGCCTCCCGACGTGGGCGCCAACGGGCCGCTGCTGGCCGGCTTCCAGGGAGCGGTGGCCCAGAAGCGCGACGGAGACTACGAGGAGTGGTTCACCGCGCTGGTCGACGAGCTGGCCAAGAGCCCCGTCCCCGAGCGCCAGGAGATGCTGCTGCTGGGCCTGGGCAACATGAGCGACGCTCGGCTGATGGCCATCGCCGAGCCCTACCTCACCAGCCCGCACGGCCATGTCCGACTGGCGGCCGCCACGGCGCTGCGCAACGTGCCGGACCCACGAGCCATGGGGCGCATCTTCACCGTCTTCCTGTCCGACCCGAGCACGGAGGTGCGGCTGGCGGTGGTGGACCTCTTCAACGAGCTGGCCCCGCTGAACGCGGTGCTCACGCAGGCGCTCCAGTCCATGTCCGCGCAGGAAGACGCGGCCGTGCGAAAGAAGACGCTGGCGGTGCTGGGCTTCCGCAGCCAGTCGCGCGAGTTCATCTCGCAGTTCCTGAGCGACCCGGACCCCAATGTCCGTGAGCTCGCCCAGCTCTACCTGCAGCAGCTTCAGCAGCTGTAGGCACGCGTTGGCGCCCCTGCGTGCCCTGGCGGGGGCGCCTTCACGCGGCCCTCAGCCTCGCTTTGCCCACCACTCTTCGAGCGGCATCGAGACGAGCTCCACCTGAGAGAGCTCGTCGCGAGAGGGGAGCGGCGCACCGGGCCAGAGCGTCTGGTACGCGTATTCGATGATCGCTCGGACTTCCTCGGCATCGAACGGATAGCGGCCGCCGCCCCAGCTCTCATGGTCGATGCCGGGAGTGCTCAGGAGATAGCCGAGCCCGAGCCGCAGGAACTCCATGTCTCCATGCCGGACGGCCTTCTGCCGCATGATCATCACGTCATCGTGGTACCCGGAGAGATCATCCGGCGGCGAGTCATGGTCGTTGAAGAACCCGACCGTGACGTTGTCGAGGTAGTAGTCCAGCATGGATCTGGGAATCCGCATGGAGCGGCGCTCCTTCCGCGTCAGGGACCGTAGGTCTTGGTCACGTTGTCCCACTTCGCGCCATCGGGGAAGTGCTGCTTCACGTCCCATCTGTTGGTGGCCGGGTTCCACTCGACGGAGGTCTTCGTGCCCGTGATTCCACTCACGGGATCCGTGTTGGAGTAGATGTTGTGCTTCTTGCCCGTGGCCGGATCGGTGATCTTCGTCTTCGTGCCCGAGCCGACGAAGCCCTCGTCGATCGGGCGCTTGTGGTCGAGGTTGATGCTGTGCTTCGTGGGCTCACCAGGGCCGGGGGGCCTCTCGAGGCTGATGCCCTCCCGCTTCTCGATGGCACGGAGCGCGTCGTCTCGGGTCTTCAGCCAGTCGTCGTAGCTCGAGAACCGTGTCGAGGCCGGGGCCGAGCTGTACTTCCCATCAGGCGCGATGCCCGTCTTGAGCCGCCGCTCCAGGAGCGCATCCGTCACGTCTGGCCCGTGCCGGTCGAGGCTGTGCCCGCTGTCGAGCCGTTCGAGCTCCTCGGCCAGCTTCTTGGATCGCAGCTTGCGGGGATCCGGCGGCTCGATGGGAGGCTTGCGGTCCGGCTTCGGCATCCGCTTGTTCTCTTCGATGAGCTTCTTCCGCCGTCGGCGCCGGGGATCGATACGATCGAGGATGTCGTCGAGGAGGTTCCTGCGACGCCTGACGGGCACGGGCGGATCGAGCTGCTTCAGGCGCCGGGCCCGACGTGCGGCCGACAGCTTGCCCAGCGGACCGGTGACGCCAGCGGCGAGGATCCAGAGCCAGTCCTCCCAGGTCAGGCACTCGAGCCGCTTGCGCTCCAGGAGCAGCTTCCAGAGGAGCTCGCTGCCGGCGCCGAGCAGGGCGGACTCGAGGTAGGGCAGAAACAGGAGCAGGGCCAGCGTTCCGCTGGGATCGATGTGGTTGATGGGGTCGCCATCCGCGTACGCGTAGAGGTTCGTACTGCCCCCATGGAAGAGGAGCGGATCCTTCGAGATCCAGCGACCGAGCGCCGGGTCGTAGTCTCGCGCGCCGAAGTGGACCCACCCCGTGTCCCGGTCATGAATCCCGCCAGCGAACCCGAAGGGCTGCAGTGACGGGCCCTCGTCACGCGTGAGCCGACCCCACGCGTCGTAGTCCAGCCGGCCCGCGAGATCTCCCGTGTCCGCGTCCAGGATGAGACGAGGGCTGCCGATCAGGTCGGAGATGATCCGGTACTGGCGCCCGCCCCTGATGAACCCGTCTGGCACGTGGGGACGTGAGCCGTAGAAGAACCGGGAGACGACGGCCCCCGAGCCATCCAGCTCGGCGATGACCCGGTCCAGCTCGTCATAGAGGAACCCCTGCGTCAGCTTCCCGTCGACCCGCTTGCCCAGCCTCCGGCCCTCCGGGTCGATGACGTACTCGACCCGACGGCCTCCCAGGCCCGTGACCGAGGCCAGCTCGCCCTCCGCGGTAAAGGTGAAGCGCTCTTCCTGGGTGCCGCGCGCACGCGCCAGCAGCTCGCCCTCGGGAGAGTGCTCGAACCGGAGCTCTCCTGAGGAGAGGATGCGATCCTGCTCGTCGTACCGCGCCTCGACGCGAAGCCCTCCCTCCTCCCATGCCGTGCGGTTTCCGTTGGCGTCGTAGGTGAAGGTCGTCACGGCGCCATCGCGCTCGACTCGGGCCAGGCGCCCCGCCTCGTCATAGGCGAACGAGGTGCGGCGCTGCGCTCCACCTTCGTGCTCGAGCTGCTCGAGCACCCGCCCCAGGGCGTCCCGCTTCACCTCGAGGGCGAAGAACTCCTGTAGGTCGCGGGACACGCGGTACCGCACCACCCTGCCGCGGGCATCATGCTCGAAAGCGTCGGAGATGCGCTGGAACCCCGAGCCAGCCAGCCGGCCCAGCCCCTTCCAGTTCAGCTGCAAGCCTCCGACAGCGGTAGGGAGCCCCTCCTCGTAGCGGAAGTGGAGCACGTGCTCGTCATTGACTCGCTGCTCCCGTACGTGGAGGTCCTCGCCGTAGCGTGAAGACACCCTGCCAGCTACGGCGCCCGTCCAGCGCCGCGCCGTCGGAAGGAAGCCGTCGTGCTCGTAGGTGACCGCGTCTCCTCCGGGCCCGGTGATGGCGGAGACACGCCCCACGGCGTCATAGGCATAGCGAACCTCTCCGCCCGCGGGGCCCACGGCTGCAAGGCGTCCCTGCTCGTCATGGCTGAGCACGAGAGTCCTGCCACCTCCCCGATCGATGGAGGTGAGCCGACCCGAGGCATCGAAGCCCCAGCGGAGCACGGAAGCCTGTGCCGCCGCTGCTGGCGGCTGGTACTCGCTGACGATTCCTCGCTCCGTGTACGAGAAGTGATGAGGAGGGCGACCAGGGGGCACGATCGCCGTGAGGAGACCGTGCCCGTCATACGCGTAGGAGACGGTCGCGCCGTCGGGGAGCTGTTCCCGAACCTGCCTGCCCCGCTCGTCATATTCGTATCGGGTGACGCGTGACAGCGGATCGACGGCCTCCACGAGCTGGTCCCTGGCGTCGTACGCGAAGCGAGCCTGGCCCACTTCGTCCGTGACGCTGGCAAGGCGGCCGCGCTCGTCATACGCGATCCGGGTCGGGCTCTCTCCCTCGGGGAGGAGCTCGATGACACGGCCGCGCTCATCGAGGCGGAGTCCCGAGGCATGCTCCTCGCTGGTCTTCACCTGGAGCGTGCGGGTATCAGCGGCATACTCGATGGTTCGAGTCTGCCCTCCGAGCGTGAGCGTCTCGAGGACGCGTGTCACGCGGAGCAGGTGCTTGGGGTCGCGCTGCGCGCTGCGACTGACCCCCAGCCTCACACTGACTCCTCCAGGCGTGGTGAGGGTGACCTTCCCTCCCGGAGGCCCCGCCGCGCCGAGCACTGGGTCCGCAACGGCCAGGATCTCGAGCGTGGTGCCATCCGGCAGGCGTGTGCTCTGGGCGCCATCGCCGCCGCGGGCGGACTCGAGGCGCAGCCCGGAGGGAAGCACCGTGATCCGCCGCTGCCCGCCATCGGGCATCGCCTCGGTGGTGTACTCCGTGCAGTGTGCGTCCCGCTGGAGTGAGACCGAGCGGGTGCCTCCCTCGCCGCGCTGCACCAGGGCGATGCGCGCCCCCTCGCTCGTACGCTCCTGGGAGAGTCGGCCTTCCCCGTCATACGAGAAGAGGGACTCACCGCCGTCCGGGGTGACGAAGCGCGTGAGCAACCCTCTCGAGTCGTACCCCAGCACATGGTAGTCCCCGTGGGGATCCACCGTGAAGGCGAGCCGGCCCGCCTCATCGAGCGCGAGCCGCGTCCGGTCACCGTAGGGTCCGATGATCGCTGCCGGGCTCCCGTCCGGCCCTCGCTCGATTCGAGTCGTGCGGCCGTCGCTCTCCACCACGGAAGACAGGCCCCCTCGCTCGTCATGCTCGAAGCGCACGAGGACATGGCCGGTCAGCGTGTCCACAGTCCGGAGGTGTTTGCCCGTGCCGTCGAAGACGTAGAGGTGGTCGCCTGTCTCATCGGGGATGACCTGCTCGAAGAAGCCGGCAACACCTCCGGCGCGGATGACGCGGACGCGGTGCCACTCCGGCTCGGTGTAGTAGATGCCACCGTCGGGCCCCAGGAGCATGTCACTGGCCTCCAGGAAGCTCGTGAGCACCGGCACCTCCTCACGCGCGATGAAGTCGTAGGCGTCCACGTCCGGCGGAAGGGACTCGGGCACGTTGCCCGCGATCGTCTGGATGATTCCATCCGGCGTGATGCACCGGATGCGCTGCCCCTCGGCGATGTAGATGGAGCCGTCCCTGGCCAGGACGACGCTCGTGGGAAAAGCCAACCCCGCCTCGACTGCCTGCCCCCCGTCACCACGCGAGCCTTGCGTGTCAGTCCCCGCTACCCGGGTGACGACCCCGTCGGGAGTGATCTTCCGGACGCGATGCTGATGAGGCTCCGCGAAGTAGAGACTGCCGTCGGGGCCAAAGGCGAGCGAGTGCGGGGAGACGTTCTCACGGATGACGGCTCCAGGATGGGAGCCCGCGAAGGTGGTGATGACGCCATCTGGCTGGATACGCCGGATGGCAAACAGCTCCGTGACGTAGAGGCTGCCGTCCGGACCGAAGGTGATGCTGTCGGGGCTGTCGAGAACGGCCTCGGTGGCGGGCCCGCCATCTCCGATCGACCCCTCGTAGGGTCTCTCGACGAAGCGCCCCGCGAAGTGCGTGATGGTTCCATCCGGGCCTACCCGTCGGATGACGTCATGGAAGCCATCCACGATGTAGAGCGCCCCATCCGGCCCGAGCTCGAGATCCGCGAGCGAACCGAACCGAGCGAGCAGTGCAGGGCCTCCATCGCCCTCCGGCCTCCTGGCCATCTGGCGCCCATTCTCGGAGTGCTCCGGTTCGACGACTCCAGCGAAGCGCTCGATGGAGCCATCCGGAGAGATTCGCCGGATGATATTGTTTCCGCTATCGATGAAATAGATCGTCCCGTCCGGGGCGATGGTGAGCTTGGAGGGGCCATTCAGGTGCGCTCGGCGAGCCGGCCCGCCATCGCCGCCATATCCCTCGGCCCCCGCGCCTCCGCCCTGTCCCGCCACCGTCACGACGCTGGGCTTCCGGCTCCCGATGCGCCGCTGCGAGCCATCACCCAGGTGCAGCACCCCATGCACCGAGTCGTAGCGGTGGTGATTGCTCAGCGTCCACCCGCAGAGTCCCACTGCTCGCGCATCGAAGCGGCCAATCCAGCCCGTCCATTCCTTCCACAGCGTCTCGTCGATCCGGGTGTCGCGGATCCGCTTCGCCTCCGCCGTGGAAAGCCCGAAGTTCTGCTCGAGATTCGGAGGCGCGAGATACGAGGAGGGATAGACGTAACCGATGCGCACGGAGAGCGGCCGGACGGGGGGCTTTCGCTGCTCCTCGGGCAGGGTGACGCGGTGGACGAGGTGGGGGGTGGGGGGATACTCGAACCGCTCGTGGCGCGAGCCCTGAACGACGTCCAGGACGATCTTCTTCAGGCTGGCAGGAAGCCTGTCCCGACTCAGGGGGATCTCGCGAATGAAGTCGTTCTCTCGAGGGATGCGGTCACTGCGGTAGTGCAGGGATAGCTCCGTTCCGACCAGAGGGATCCGCTCACCGAGCGCGCAGTTATGACAGTCGATGATCGAGCCGGACTGCTCGCACGGATCATCCTCGGTCTCATCCTCCTTCGGGTCGTCGGCGTCGCAGGGGGCCGCATCCTCTGGGAGCTTGCGCGGCCAGTTGCAGTCGATGGTGCTGAAGTGCTGGAGCTCGACACGCCACAGGCTCTGTCCAGGAGCGTAGGCAGCGGCGAGAGTGCTGCGCTCCTCGTCATCGATGCCGAGCGCGGAGAGCGCCGAGGCAGACGCCGGGCCCTTGCCGTCGCAGTCGATGCTGGCAAGCCCCCCGGAGGCCCCCAGCACCTGGATGACACGCCCATTCCGCATGGGCAGCCAGGCACGGCGGACGCGATCGTAGTTGCCCACCGGCACGTGGCTGCCGACGGGAAAGCCCAGGAAGTTCTCGACGTAGAAGCGCACCGGCTTGTCGAAGTGCACGTCCGTCGAGGGCGGAACCTCGTCGGCGCTGAACTCGATGGCGTAGGTATAGGCGGTGCCTGGGGGGAGCTCCGCGGGCATGGCCTGAGGCCCCTGGCCACCCACGGTGTACTCCGTGGCACGAACGTGGAGCCCTGAGTGGTGTATCCGCCGACCATCTGCTCCCGTGCTCGTCGCCGAGGTCCCTGGAGGAAAGAGCAGCGTCGCCCGGCGGGAGCCGTGCTCATCGCGCACCTGGCTCGCGCGTGCGAGCTGGGCGGTCGTGGCTGCCGCGCCCACCGCGATCTTCGTGACGACCGTGTCACGCGCGCTGAGGACGACGTCGGGGGCCGAGTGCTCGCTCTGCCAGGCGGACGAGATGCGGCGGTGGAGGGGGAAGTGGCCCGCCTTCTCGTAGGTCAGCTCGAGCGCGCCGCCTCCATTGGCGACGAGGGTGAACCGCCCCTCGGTGTCCGTATAGGCGTAGGCCCGCTCTGGTCCCTGGGCTACCGAGACTCGCGCACCTTCGAGCGGCGCTCCGTCACGCGTACGCACCCTTCCCACGACGGTGATCTTGCGGCGTGGCTCCACGGGGGTCTGGGCCTGGGCCGCGAAGACGTGGACGTCGCGCGAAGCGGACCGCGCGGTGCCCGAAGCCGGTTTCGAGCTGAGCGTGACTGTGAAGCTCCCGGGAGCGGCGTAGGTATGGCGGGCCGAGTCGCCCTCGGCCCGTGTTCCGTCGCCAAAGTCCCACTGGTGGGAAGTGCCTGTCTCGGCTGAAGAAGGCACCTGGACCGCGACCTCCAGCGGGGCATCACCCGCGGTGGCGGAGATCGAGAACGCGGAGCCCTGCGGAGCGGGAACGGGCTCGACGTGAGGCGGCGGCTCGATGGGCGGCGGTGGCTCGGCGGGAGGCTGAGGCTCGGCGGGAGGTGCTGGCTCGACGGGTGGGCTGGGCGTGACGGGAGGCGGAAGGGGTTCAACAGGGGATGGCTGGGGCTCGGCTGGCGGCTGGGGGCCCGCTGGCGGCTGGGGCTGCGCGGGAGCAGGCGCGGTGACCGTCACGGAGCGGGTCGCGCTGCCCTTCGCGCCCCCGTCATCGAGCACGGTCAGCCTAATCCGATAGGTCCCAGGCACCGCATACGGGTGCTTGAGCCTGGGCGACCTGGTGATGGCCTCTTCTCCGTCACCGAAGCGCCACTTGTAGCGGACGACCTGTCCGTCCGGGTCCGAGGAGGCGGAGGCGTCCACCACCACCTCGAGGGAGCCCTGCTGCGGGATGACGTCGAAGCGGGCGGAGGGCTTCTGATTGGGTGGGAGCGGGGAGGCCGACACGCGCTTCGCGCGGCGGCTCTCGCCAGAGCTGTTGAAGACGGTGACGGCGTAATAATAGGTGCTCTCGTCGTCGAGGTTCTCATGGATGAACGGCGAGGAGACGTTCTCGACCTTCTCGGGCGAGGAGAACCGCGCGTCCGTGGACCAGTAGAGGTGGTAGCCGTGAGCCCCTGGCACGGACTGCCAGCTCACCTCGATGGCCGAGAGCCGGGGCGTTGCACTCAAGCCCCGAGGCGCGCGAGGACGCTCATCGGCTGGGGGGTTGCCGGGTGAAGGCTCGGGAAGTGGCGCAGGGGGTGGCACCGCGGGGCTGGCAGGCAGTTGAGCGCTCTGGTTTCGTCGCAAGGTCCAGATGCCAGCGATCAGCAGGAGGAGCACTCCGGGTGCCCAATCCTCGTCGGCGATGAGGATCCCGCCGAGGACGACGAGCCAGCCCCTGATGATGATCGAGATCAGACGGCCACAGCCCATGGACTGCTTCGACTCGGACGGAGGGGTGGGAGCGCTTTGCGACGCCATCCCGCGAGCATACCGCCGACCTGTCGCACCAGCGTCACATTGGCCCGTGACTCCCCCAGGTAAGACGAGCAGATCCAGGCGTGCGACCGGGAAGGCGACGCTCTACAATGGCGTCGTGAACCACGAGCAGCAGGACCTCCTCTAGAGTCGGGCCCAGGGCGCATGAGTGACCATCACGATCCCGCCCGGGACGCGGCCACGCTCGTCGACCTGCTGCGCGAGCGCGCTCGACGGGAGCCAGACTTCCCGCTGTACACGTTCCTCGCGGACGGAGAGGAGCAGGAGGAGCTGCTGACCTGCGCGGGGCTGGACCACCGCGCTCGGATGATCGCGGCCGGGCTGAGCCAGCTGGCTCCCGGCGAGCGCGTCCTGCTCCTCTATCCTCCCGGGCTCGACTACATCGCCGCGTTCTTCGGCTGCCTCTACGCGGGCGTCGTCGCGGTGCCCGTCTACCCGCCGCGACACGACCGCTCGCTGGCGCGGCTCCAGGCCATCGCCCTCGACGCACAGGCCACCGCCGGCCTCATCCGGACCGAGCACCTGGAGCTGCTCCGGCAGTTCTTCCCGCTCGCCCCCGAGCTGGAGAAGCTGACGTGGATCGCCACCGACACGCTGGACGAGCGCGCCGCGAGGGCGTGGACGCCGCCCTCGCTCACCGGGGCTGAGCGGGCGTTCTTCCAGTACACCTCCGGCTCCACCAGCCTTCCCAAGGGGGTGATGCTCTCGCACCGCAACCTCCTGCGGAACCTGGAAGCGATCCGGATCCGCTTCCGGCAGTCGCGCTCCAGCCGGGTGGTGACCTGGCTGCCGCCCTACCACGACATGGGGCTGATCGGCGGCCTGCTCCAGCCGCTCTACACGGGCTATCCGGCCGTACTGATGTCGCCCGCGGACTTCCTGCAGCAGCCGCTCCGGTGGCTCCGGACAATCTCCCGCTACGACGCCACCACCAGTGGCGGTCCCGACTTCGCCTACGCGCTGTGCGTGCGCAAGGCCCGTCCCGAGCTGTGCGAGGGGCTGGACCTGAGCTCCTGGCGCGTGGCGTTCAACGGAGCCGAACCCATCCGCCCGGAGACGCTCGAGAGCTTCGCGCGGACCTTCGAACCGTTCGGGTTCCGCCGCGAGTCTTTCCTCCTCTGCTACGGGCTGGCCGAGGCGACCCTGCTGGTGACCGGCAGCGAGGTGGGACGACCGCCTCGAGTGGAGACGTTCGATGGAGCCTCGCTCCAGCGGGGCCAGGCCGTTGCGGTCGAGACGGCGCGCTCGGACGCCCATGCGCTGGTGAGCTCCGGCCGTAACGCGCTGGATGGCCGGGTGGTCATCGTGGATCCCGAGCAGGGCACGCCCCTGCCCGACGGGACGATTGGCGAGATCTGGGTCTCCGGCTCGAGCGTCGCGGACGGGTACTGGAACCGGCCGGACACCACCGCGCAGACGTTCCAGGCCTCCTTGCGCGGCTCGGGCGAGGGCCCCTTCCTGCGCACCGGCGACCTGGGCTTCCTGCGGGATGAAGAGCTCTTCGTGACCGGGCGGGCCAAGGACCTGCTCATCATCCGCGGCCTGAACCACTACCCCCAGGACATCGAGCGCACGGTCGAGCGGAGCCATCCCGCCATCAGGCCCGGCTCCGGCGCCGCGTTCTCGGTGGAAGCGGACGGCGAAGAGCGACTCGTCATCGTGTACGAGGTGTCGGCCAGGCACGTGAGCAACGGCCTCGACGAGGTCATCGAGGCGATCCGCCGGGATGTCTCGCGGCAGCACGAGCTGATCGTGTACGCCGTGGAGCTGCTCGAGCCCGGCACCGTGCCCAAGACGTCGAGCGGCAAGATCCAGCGCCATGCCTGCCGCGCCGGGTTCCTCGCGGGAGAGCTGCAGCCCCTGGCGCGCTTCACGCTGTCCGGGGAGCCCTCCGCGGAGTCCGGCACTGAAACGGCGTGGGTGCCTCCCTCTCCGCTGGCTCGAGAGGTCCTGGAGGAAGTGACGCGCGTCCTGGGCCACCCCGTCCGAGGCGCCAGCGAGCCCGTGATGCTCGACTCGCTCTCGAGCGTGGAGCTCCAGCACAGGCTCCAGGCGCGCTGGAAGGTGACCGTGCCGCTCGCGCGCCTGCTGAGCGGGCCCAGCATGGAGGCGCTGGTCTCCGAGGTCGAGACGGCACTCGCGGCCGGGGGGAGCCTCGCGACGACGGCCGAGGCGACGAGCCCCGCCACCGGTGATTTTCCTCTCTCCCACGGCCAGCGGGCGCTGTGGTTCCTGCACCAGCTCGCGCCTGGCAGCGCCGCCTACCACATCGCAGCCGCGCTTCGCGTGCTGGAGCCGGTCGACTCGGATGCATTCCGGCGCGCGGTGCTACGGCTCATCGAGCGTCACCCTGCCCTGCGCACCACCTTCCACGCGACGGGCGGCGAGCCACTCCAGCGGATCCACCCTGACGGCACGCTCGATCTGGAGCTGAGAGAGACAGCCGGGTGGAGCACGGAGGCGCTCCAGCAGGCGATGCGGGATGAGGCCCTGAAGCCCTTCGATCTCGAGCGCGGGCCGCTGCTGCGAGTGCGGCTCTACCGGCGAGACGGGAGCGAGCACGCGCTGCTCGTGGTGGTGCATCACCTGGTGGCGGATCTCTGGTCCCTGGGGCAGCTGGCCCGCGAACTGTCCGTGGCGTACCCGGCGGCGGTGCGAGGCACACGCGCGGAGCTGCCCGAAGCGAGCGCCTCCTATGTGGACTTCGTCCGCTGGCAGCGGGGACTCCTCGAGGGGCCGACCGGCGCCGGCCTGTGGGAGTACTGGAGTCAGCAGCTTGCGGGCCCCGCTCCGGTGCTCGACCACCTGGAGGACCATCCCCGTCCATCCGTGCAGACCTATCGTGGCGGTCGGCGGGAGCGACTCCTCGCCCCGGAGCTCACCGCCCGGCTGAAGCAGCTCGGCGCCCAGGAGGGGACCACCGTCTTCGCCGCGCTGCTGGCGGGCTATGCCACGCTGCTGCACCGGCACAATGGACAGCGGGAGCTCTGGGTCGGGACGCCGACCGCGGGACGGGACCGTGTGGAGCAGGCGGGGACCATCGGCTACTTCGTGAACCCCGTGGTGCTCCGGCTGGAGCTGACGGCGGACCTCCCCTTCCGCGCCCTGGTGGCGGAGGTGGGTCGGACCATCCGCGAAGCCCTGGAGCACGCGGCCCTGCCGCTGAGCGTCCTCGTCGAACGGTTGGCCCCGGCACGGGATGCGAGCCGCTCTCCCCTCTTCCAGACGATGTTCGCGCTCCAGCAGCTCCCGCTTCGAGGAGATGAAGGCCTGGCGGCGCTCGCCCTGGGCGTGGGCGGCGCTCGGCTGGCCCTCGGCGGGCTGGCCATGGAGTCCATCGAGCTGGACCTGGGCACCTCCCAGTTCGATCTCAGCCTCTCCGTCGCCGAGGTCGACGGGCGGTTCCGCGTGACGCTGGAGTACAACGAGGACCTGTTCGAGCCCGACACCGCCGAGAGGCTGCTGCGCCGCTACGAGGCCCTCCTGGTGGGCGCGCTCGCCAGGCCTGAGGCCCCGCTGGCCGCAGTGCCCATCGACTCGGCGGCGGACCTGGCGCGACTGCTGGAGTGGGGACGGCCCGTGGAGGCTCCGCGTCCGGCCTGTGTCCACGCCTGGATCGAGGAACAGGCGCGACGAGCCCCCGGCGCGATCGCGGTCTCGTGCGAGGCGGGCACACTCACGTATGCGGAGCTGGACGCACGCGCCAACGCGCTCGCCTGGCGGCTGCACACGCTCGGCGTCGGGCCGGACGTCCCGGTGCTCCTCTATCTGGAGCGCTCCCTCGAGCAGATCATCGCGGTGCTCGGAGTCCTCAAGGCTGGAGGGGCCTACATCCCCCTCGATCCCGAGTTCAACGCGGCGCGACTGAACGATGTGCTCACCGACGCGAGGAGCCGGGTGGCCGTCACCGCGGCCGCCGACGGTCCGCTCTTCGCTCACCGCGACGTGACGGTGGTGACGGTGGGTGGCGCGAAGGAGACCCGGAGCGAGCCGCCGCCCACCGCGGTCCGCCCGGAGCACCTCGCCTACGTCGTCTACACGTCGGGCTCCACGGGCAAGCCCAAGGGCGTGATGATCCCCCATCGCGCGCTGGCCAGCCTGATCCACTCGGAGCGGGCGCTCCTCGGCGTCACCCCGACAGACCGGGTCCTCCAGTTCAACTCGCTCAGCTTCGACACCAGCGTGGAGGAGATCTTCCTCACGCTCGCCTCGGGCGCGACGCTCGTCCTTCGGGACGCGGCCATGCTCGCGACGGTGGAGGCGTTCCTCGAGGGCTGTCGGCGGTGGGAGATCTCGGTGCTGGATCTGCCCACGGCGTTCTGGCACACGCTCACGGACGCGCTGGAGGAGCGAGACCTCACGCTGCCTGCGTCGATCCGGATGGTGATCATCGGAGGCGATCGGGCACGCGCGGAGCGGGTCCGGCAGTGGCACCGCCGCGTCCCCCCTTCCATTTGGCTCGTCAACACCTATGGGCCCACCGAGACGACGGTATCCTCCACTTCCTTCGAGCTCCTCGCGGAGACCTCCCGGAAGCTGGAGGATGTGCCCATCGGTCGGCCACTCCGAACGATGGGAGCCTACGTGCTCGACGGGCGGATGGAGCCCGTGCCCACGGGTGGAGTGGGTGAGCTCTGGCTGGCGGGAGAGGGGCTGGCGCGCGGGTACCTCGGGGAGCCCGCGCTGACCGCGGAGCGCTTCGTGCCCAACCCGCACGCGGCCACGCCCGGCGGGCGCCTCTACCGCACCGGAGACCTGGCACGCGTCCGCGCCGACGGAGTGCTCGAGTTCCTGGGACGCGCCGACGCGCAGGTGAAGGTCCGAGGCTTCCGCGTCGAGCTCGGGGAGCTCGAGGCCGCCCTGCGAGCCCGCGACGGAGTCCGCGACGCCCTGGTGCTGCTGCGCCCCGGTGCGTCCGGGAGCGCGGAGGGAGAGCTGGTCGCCTACGTGGTGGCCCCGCCCGAGGTGACTGCCTCGGAGCTGCGTGCGCACATGGCCGCGCGGCTGCCTCCTTATATGGTGCCCGCCCACTTCGTGCGGCTCGAGGCGTTCCCCTACAACGCCTCCGGCAAGGTGAACCGGCGGGCGCTCCCGGAGCCCGATGCCCCTGTCACGGGCAGGGCGCCGCGAACGGCGGCGGAAGAGCTGCTGGCGGGCATCTGGGCAAGCGTGCTGGGGCTCGGCGGTGTCGGCGTCGACCAGGGGTTCTTCGAGCTGGGCGGGCACTCGCTGCTGGCCATGCAGGTCATCTCGCGAATCCGCGACGCCTTTGGTGTGGAGCTGCCGGTCCGGGCGTTGTTCGAGGACGGCACGGTGGCAGCGCTTGCCGCTCGTCTCGAGCAGGCCCGCGCGGGAGCACGGCCTGCCACGCTCCCTCCGCTCGTCCCGGTCGAGCGTGGCGCGCCCCTTCCCCTCTCCTTCGCTCAGCAACGCCTCTGGCTGCTGGCCCAGCTGGAGCCCGGGAGCGCCGCCTACAATGAGCCAGGGGTGCTCCGCCTCACGGGCCCGCTCGATCTGTCTGCCCTCTCGGGAGCCCTGGCCGATCTGCTCCGCCGACACGAGCTCCTGCGCACCCGCTTCATCGAGCGTGCCGGCGAGCCCGTCCAGCTCATCGAGTCGGACAGCGCGGTGGCGCTCCCGCTAGAGGATCTGCGCTCGCTCTCGCCCTCGTCTCGGGAGGCGCGCGCGGCGGAGCTCATCCACGAAGAGGCGGCGCGACCGTTCCCGATGGACCGAGCGCCGCTGCTCCGTATGCGGCTGCTCCGCCTCGGCGACGAGGAACATCGGCTGGTGGCGGTCCTGCACCACATCGTCTGCGATGCGTGGTCGCTCGGCATCCTCTTCCGCGATCTGGCCGCGCTGTACCAGGCCCGGAGGGACGGACGCGCGGCATCGCTCCCGGCGCTGGGGGTGCAGTACGCCGACTTCGCGGTGTGGCAGCGCCGGTGGCTCCAGGGCGAGGTGCTGGAGCGACAGCTCGCGTACTGGCGAAGGGCTCTGGACGGTGCCCCGGCGGAGCTGGAGCTTCCCCTCGCGCGGGGCTCCAGGACCGCCGAGCCGGGCCCGTCCGGCACCGTGCACAGCGCGCTCTCTCGGCCGCTGACCACCTCGCTCGAGGCACTCTGCCGCCGCGAGGGCGCAACGCCGTTCATGGCGCTGCTCGCCACGTTCCAGGCGCTGCTCCACCGCTACACCGGGGCAAGGGATCTCGTCGTGGGCACGCCCGTGGCCCACCGGACCCACGCCGCGCTCGAAGAGCTGGTGGGCTTCTTCGTCAACACGCTGGTGCTGCGGACGCAGGTGGCGGAGGGAAGCTCGTTCCGGCAGCTCCTGGCTCGCGTCCGAGAGGGGGCCTTGAGCGCCTTCTCGCACCAGGATCTGCCTTTCGAGAAGCTGGTGGAGTCCCTGCGGCTGGCGCGCACCTCCAGCCGCCCCCCGTTCCTGCAGTTCATGTTCTCGTTCCAGAACGCGCCCAGGACGGAGCTTGCCCTCGCGGGGCTGCGGGCCACCTTGGATGAGCCCCCTCCCGCGCATGCGAAGTTCGACCTGTTCCTGGAGATCTCCCGGCGCGGAGACGAGTGGCTCAGCCACTGGCAGTTCGACTCCACGCTGCTCGACGCGGCGGCGGTCAGCCGCATGGCCGAGCACTTCGAGCGACTGCTCTCGGGCGCGCTGGCGCAGCCTGACGCTCCCCTCGCTCGGCTTCCCCTGCTCACGGAAGCCGAGCAGGCCCTCATCACGACCGCCAATGACACCGGACGTGGCGTTCCGCGCGACGCGTCGATCTCCCGGCGTTTCGAGGCGCAGGTCGATCAAACCCCCGACGCCACCGCGATTGAACGCGACGGGCAGTCCCTGACGTATCGAGAGCTGGACCGGAGCGCCAACCGGCTCGCGCACTACCTGCGGGGCCTCGGCGTCGGGCCCGCAATGCCGGTGGGCCTATGTGTCCACCGCTCGTTCGAGCTGATCATCGGGATGCTCGGCATCCTGAAGGCGGGCGGAGCGTACCTGCCCCTGGATCCCAGCGATCCGCCCGAGCGCCTGTCGCTGATGCTCGCGGACGCGGGCGCACGCTGGGTGCTCACCGAGACCGCCCTTCAGGCGGCGCTGGAAGGTGCCGGCGCGGAACGGCTGCCGCTCGATACGCTCCGGGCCTCCCTCGCGGAGCAGTCGGACGAACGACTTGCGGATGGGCCCCAGGCGGAGGACCTCGCCTATGTCATGTACACGTCTGGCTCCACCGGCCAGCCGAAGGGCGTCTGCGTGCCACACCGGGCGGTACTCCGCCTCGTCACCCAGCCCAACTACATCGCGCTGAAGGCGGACGACGCCTTCCTCCAGCTCGCACCTCCATCCTTCGACGCGGCGACCCTGGAGATCTGGGGGCCGCTCCTCAACGGAGGCCGACTGGTGCTCTTCCCCGGCCAAGGCGCGGCGGCGCTCGAGTCGCTGGGACCCGTGGTGGCGCGACACCGCGTCACCAGCCTGTGGCTGACCGCCGGGCTCTTCCACGGCGTCGTGGATCGGGATCTCGAGGCGCTCGGCGGGGTGAGACAGCTGCTCGCGGGCGGTGACGTGCTGTCGCCCGAGCACGTGCGCCGTGTGCTCGAGCGGCACCCGACGCTCCTGGTCAACGGCTACGGGCCCACCGAGAACACCACGTTCACCTGCTGCCACCCGATGGCTACTCCCGCGCAGGTGGAGGCGCCGGTCCCCATCGGCGCGCCCATCACCGGCACCCGCGTCTACGTGCTCGACGCGGCGCTCGAGCCCGTCCCCATCGGCGTTCCTGGAGAGCTGTACTGCGCGGGGGACGGACTGGCCCACGGGTACCTCGGGCGGCCGGAGCTCACCGCCGAGCGCTTCCTGCCCGATCCGTTCAGCCGTGAGCCCGGCACGCGCATGTACCGAACGGGAGATCGGGCCCGCTGGCGCGCCGACGGACGCCTCGACTTCCTCGGACGCGTCGATCAGCAGGTGAAGATCCGCGGGTTCCGCATCGAGCCGGGAGAGGTGGAGGCGGCGCTGCTGGCCCACCCCTCGGTACGCGAGGCCTCGGTGGTGGCGGTGGGAGATCGCGCCGACACCCGGCGGCTGGTGGCGCACGTCGTCCTCCGGGATGCGTCCTCTGTCACTCCCAGCGAGCTGCGCACCTTCCTCGCGAAGCGACTGCCCGAGCACCTGGTCCCAGGCGCGGTGGCGCTCCACGAGGCGCTGCCCCTGACTCCGAATGGAAAGGTCGACCGTCGCGCGCTGGCCGCGGGACTGCTCCCGGAGAGCGCGGCGACACCCGAGGCGCTCACGCCCCGCACGAGCACCGAGGCGACGCTGGCGGCAATCTGGTCCGCGCTGCTCGGCATCTCCCGCGTCGGCCTGCACGAGAACTTCTTCGCCCTGGGTGGCCACTCGCTGATGGCCATGCGCCTCCTCTCCCGGGTTCGCGAGGCCACGGGCGTCGAGCTGGGGCTGAAGACGATCTTCGAGGCCGGCAGCATCGCCGCGCTGGCGGAGCGAATCGATGCGGCGAAGGCGTCGGCGTCGGCCGCCAGACGTCCCCTCGCCCCGGTGCCCCGCCACGGGCCGATGCCGCTGTCCTTCTCCCAGCAGCGACTCTGGTTCATCGCGCAGCTCGATCCGGAGAGCGCGGCGTACCACATCCCGGGAGCCCTGCACCTGACTGGCGAGGTCGACGTGCGGACGCTCGAGCGGTGCTTCAACACCCTCATCGAGCGCCATGAGGTGCTTCGCACCGCCTTCGTGCTGCAGGACGGAACCCCGGTCCAGCACATCGCGCCGCGGCTCACCCTCCACATCCCCGTCGAGGATCTCCGTGGGCTGCCGCTCCCGGCGAGGCAGGCCCGCGTCCGTGAGCTGGAGCGACAGGAGGCGGAGCGCCCGTTCGCGCTCGATGCTCCTCCGCTGCTGCGGGTCCGGCTCCTCCGGCTGGAGGAGCGGGAGCACCGGCTCCTGCTGACGCTGCACCACATCGTCGCGGACGGCTGGTCACTGGGCGTCCTCTTCCGCGAGGTCACCGCCCTGTACGAGGCCTTCGCCGCCGGCCGCGAGCCCACCCTGCCGCCCCTGCCCATCCAGTACGCCGACTTCGCGTGGTGGCAGCGGGAGTGGCTCCAGGACCCGCTGCTCGAGGGCCAGCTCCAGTACTGGCGCCAGCACCTCACGGGAGCGCCGCCGCGCATCCGGCTGCCCTTCGATCGCCCGCCGCCGGAGTTCCCGAGCCACCGGGGCAGGCTGGTCGTGAGCCGGATCGATGCGTCCCGGACCGCCGCCCTCGAGGCATACGGAAAGAGCGCGGGCGCGACCCTGTTCATGACCACCCTGGCGGCCTTCTACGCGCTGCTTCACCGCCTCACGGGCGAGGGGGACCTCGTCGTCGGGACACCGACCGCCAACCGCACGCACCCCTTCACCGAGGACCTGATCGGCTTCTTCGTGAACACGCTCGCGCTCAGGTGCCAGGTGCGCGGCGACATGAGCTTCGCACAGCTGCTGGAGCAGGTGCGGACCCTCACGCTCGCGGCGCACGACAACCAGGACGTGCCATTCGACCGAGTGGTCAACGAGCTCGGGCTCGAGCGCTCGCTGAGCCACAACCCGGTGTTCCAGGTCCTGTTCGCCTTCCAGAACGCTCCCCTGTCGGCGCTGCGGCTGAAGGATCTGACCCTGAGCGAGGTGGAGCCGAACTTCGATCAGGTGAAGTTCGACCTCGTGGTGATCCTCCAGGAGCACGGCGGGGAGCTGACCGTCACCTGGAGCTACGCCGCCGACCTCTTCGACGAGGCCACCATCATGCGAATGCACCAGCAGTATGCAGGTCTGCTGGGAGAGCTCGTCTCCGGCACGGCGGCCCGCGTGAGCCCTCCGGCGCCCACCCCCGCGCGACAGGCCGAGCCCCAGACGGCGCGGCGGACGTCGGACTTCGCCAGGCTGCGCACCATCAAACCCAAGCCGCTTACCCCGCCCCGCGACGGCGAGGAGAGCTGAATGCGCTCGGATCGAGGTGACCGATGACCGTGACCTATGACCCTGGCCCGCACATCGAGGGCGACGGCTGGCTCACGCTGCACCGCAACGAGAACCTGTTCGCCGACCGCGCCCTGCTCGAGGAGATGGCGCGGCAGGCGCTGGCGAAGGTGACGCTCTCCGCGTACCCCCACCCGACCTCGCTCCTGCTGCGAGAGAAGCTCGCCGAGCTGTACGGCGTCGACGCGGCGAACGTCTTCGTCGGGAATGGCTCCGACGAGGTTCTCTCCGAGCTGCTGCGCTACCTGCGGACGTCCTACGAGGCCATGTGGCTCCAGGACGTCGGCTACGCCATCCATGGGCTCCTGGCGGCCCGCCTGGGCTATCGGAGCGAGACGCTGCCCGGGAGCACCTTCTCCAGCGGCCGGGTGGAGCCGCCCCCAGGGCCGAGCCTGTCCGTGGTGGATTCACCCAACGCCATCACCGGCCATGCCCTCCGCTCGGAGGAGCTGTTCTCACTGGCCCAGGCTCCTGGCTCGTTCCTGCTCTGGGACAACGCCTACGGTGAGATCGCGGGCGAAGAGCTGCCTCGACAGGTGCGCGCCAACGTCGTCACGGTCCGCAGCTTCTCCAAGTTCTACGCGCTGGCGGGAGCACGGGTCGGCTACTGCGTCTGCGACCGAGCCCTGGCAGCGGAGCTGCTCCAGCGCAAGGACGCCTTCAACGTCGGCGCCTTCCCGCAGGCGGTGGCGCTCGAGGCGCTCGCGCGTCGCGAGCACTTCGTGCGGTTCGCCCGGCAGCTCGCGGACTCCCGGGCCCGGCTGGTCACCGAGCTGCAGGCGCTCGGCTTCGAGGTACGCCCACCTCGCGGCAACTTCGTCCTGGCCCGGCACCCGGAGCACGAAGCCACCACGCTGCAGCAGGGGCTGGCAGAACGACGGATCGCCGTGCGCCGCTTCCCGAAGGAGGCCGTGCGGAACCACCTCCGGATCACCGTGCCGCCCGCCGCGAGCATGGACCGCCTGCTCGAGGCGCTTCAGGGCGTGTTGAAGGGTACCGCTCGCCCCGCGACGTAGCCCGCCCCCGCGCTGGTCAAGCGTGCAGCGGGAACGGGAGCTGACCGAGCGGAGTCTTCAGGGACACGGAGGTGAGCCGGCCCTGCTCGCGGTGGAGGACCAGCAGGATCGACGGGGGCACACCGAACATCCGGAACTCGTCGTTGCCCATGGGCTCGAGCCCGATGAGGTCGGTGCCGTTGATGGCCATCACCAGCCGTCCGCCGGAGACACGGACCTCACCGTCGAAGTCCCGCTTCAGGCCCCACTCCAGCGGCAGGTTCTCGGCCAGGGGCGTGTCTCCCAGGGAGCCGGAGAGCGTGAAGCGGCAGGCGTACGAGGGCAGCTCCGCCGCGCCCAGCGCGATGGGCTCGCGGTGCCTGGCCACTCCGGGCTGCCGTGAGATGAACTCCGGCGGGAACAGGCTCACGATGAAGTCGTTGACGCACACGTCGGCGATGAGGTGGACGCGCGGCGCCTGTCCCCGGTTGTAGACATGGTGGACTAGGCTGAAGTCGCCGTACCAGAGCTCGCCGGGCTTCCAGTGGCAGTGCTCCTCGCCGACGACGAACTCCACGTCCGGGTTCGTGGTGATCGGGATGTGGAGCCGGATGAGCCCCTTGTCGAAGCCCAGGAACCAGTCGCTGTGAGCGTGGATCCCACCGTTCGGCCACATCACCGAGATGCGCACGCTGTGCTTCGGACACGGCAGCGAGTCCAGCACGTGCTTGAAGTACGGGGCGACGCGCGTGAGCTCCGTCTCCTGGAAGCCGACCAGGGCGGGCTGACCCGGAGAGGCATCATCCCATCGGCCGCCAATCGAGTGGAGGCTGGCTCCGCCCCAGCGCGCGTGGATGGGAGGATCGCTGTACGTGGGCTCCTCGCGGATCTGGAACCGGGAGATCTGCTCCAAGGCCTGAAGCAACTTCGCGGGTTCGTAGGTGAGGGGCAGCTTCGCCGTGACCTGCGCCATGCCTGACCTCGTTTCAAGAAGAAAGCTCGAGACGGCGCACGGTACCAAGGCCGCGCGTCCCGTTGAAGGCGCTCCGAGATCATGCCAGGATTCCGCCCGCAAACTTCCTGGGGGCCGGCCCACCATCCGGGCAGCCCTCTGGCTGCCCACGGATTCGATTCATGTCGGAGTCATCGCGTCTCGACTGCGTCGTCGTCGGATACAACGAGACTCCCTTCGACGAGTACGAGTCCACGCTCCGTCGCTACGGCGAGGACTCCGAGGCCTACCGGGACCTCAAGTTCAGCTTCGTCGAGGTGGGCGAGAGCAAGCTGACCTACGCCGATCTGCTGAACCGCGTGTACCGGGAATCCCTGGGACCGGCGACACCGCACCGGGACTTCCTGTCGGGGGATATCCCCAGTCTGGCGGCCGTCTACCTGACGAGCTTCCTGAGGCGCAGGGGCTTCCAGGCCTGCTACATCAACCTGTTCCAGTATGAGAAGGAGCAACTGGCCAGGCTCCTCGCGCGCAACCCGCGCTGCATCGCGCTCACCACCACGCTCTACGTCCTGAACGAGCCGGTGATCGAGATGGTGAAGTTCATCCGCCAGCACAACCCGGACGTCCGGATCATCGTGGGCGGCCCGCTCATCGCCAACCACTTCCGGCGCCACCAGGGGGACGAGCTGGCCACGGTGCTCGACGAGCTGGGGGCCGATCTCTACGTGGTGGAGGGCCAGGGCGAGCTGACCCTGTCGCGAATCGTGGAGCGCCTCCGGGACGGGGGAGAGCTGTCCGAGATCCCCAACCTCGTCTACGTCGACGACCGGGGTCCGGTGCGCGCCGGGCGCTACCGCATCACTCCCCGGGTGGAGGAGAACAACCCGCTCGACGAGAACATCATCGACTGGAACGCGCTGGGAGATGCTCCGCTCGGGCCCACGCTCCAGACGCGCACGGCACGGAGCTGCGCCTACAGCTGCTCGTTCTGCGCCTACCCGATGCGGGCGGGAAACCTGACGCTTGGGGGCCTGGAGGCGGTGGGGCGGGAGCTGGACGCGATGGCCGCGCAGGGCGCGCGCAACGTCGTCTTCATCGACGACACCTTCAATGTGCCGCTCAAGCGCTTCAAGGAGCTGTGCCGGCTGATGATCGAGCGCCGGTACGGGTTCAACTGGTTCTCCTACTTCCGGTGCAGCAACGCGGACGAGGAGGCCGTCGAGCTGGCTGCACGCAGCGGCTGCCGGGGCGTGTTCCTGGGGATCGAGTCGGGCTCGCCGAGGATCCTGACGAACATGAACAAGGCGGCCAGCGTGGAGAAGTACATCCACGGGATGAAGTGGCTGCATGACCACGGCATCCTGACCTTCGCCTCGTTCATCATCGGCTTCCCGGGCGAGACGGACGAGACCGTGGAGGAGACGATCGAGTTCATCCAGCGCACCCGCCCCGACTACTACCGAGCGCAGCTCTGGTACTGCGAGCCCGGGACGCCCATCGACGCCAAGAGGCAGCAGTACGGCATCTCCGGCCAGGGCTTCAGCTGGCGCCATGCCACCATGGAGAGCCTGGAAGCGATGGACCACATCGACCGGATGTTCCTCACGATCGAGAACTCGACGTGGCTGCCCCAGTGGTCGTTCGACTTCTGGATCATCCCGTACCTGCTCGGCCGGGGCATGGGGCTGGATCAGTTCAACACGCTGATGCGACTGGTCCACCGGCTCCTCGCGCTCCAGATCGCGTACGTGCCGCCCGAGGAGAAGCGCTCGCTCCAGGAAGGATACCTGCGGCAGATGCGGGAGCACGTGCGCCAGTGGGGTGCGGCTGCCCCGAGCGTGCGATAGCAAGGACGCAGCCACGCCACGCGACGGGGCCGCCGCGAGCTGGCGGGCCCCGGGTGAAGGCTCAAGAACTCCGAGACAAGCATGGACGTCTACCGGCTCTCTCCCCAACAACAACGACTGTGGCGGCTCCAGCGCCGCGGTGAGCCTTTCCGTGTCGAGGCTCTGATGCGGATCGAAGGGGTGCTCCGCAGGAAGGACCTCGAGCGCTCCCTGGAGCGGCTGGTGGAAAGGCACGAGGTGCTCCGCACGACGTTCCCGGTCCTGCCGGGAAGCACGGAGCCGGTGCAGGCCATCGCTCCACGCGGCGAGGTGGAGTGGGACGTGGTGGATCTGCGCGCGCTCGGGCTGGAAGAACGGGAGCGCCAGGCGCGGGAGCGCTTCGAGCAGGCTTGCACCCGGCCCTTCTCGCTCGACTCCGGCCCCGTGCTGCGCGCGCTGCTCGTCACCTTGGAGGAGCGGCAGCATCTGCTCGGGCTGATCCTCCCGGGGATGCGCGCGGACGCCGCCACCCTGCGCCTCCTCTGTCGGGAGCTTCAGCGTGACCATGCGACTCGCGCGGGAGAGTCTGGCCCCGACTCCGAGCCGCTGCCCTACCTCTCCTTCTCCGAGTGGCAGAGCGAGCTGCTTGCTGAGCGAGCCGAGCCAACGAGCCCTGCCGCGGCGTGGTGGGAGCGGCACTCCCCCACGGCCGCGAGCGTGGCCCTGCCCCTCGAGCGCCGGACCAGCGGGGCGGCGCTCTCCCGCATCCCGCGGCACCATGCCCTCTCGCTACGAGGGGAAGCGCTGGGGGACGCTGCGCGCCGTGCCGGGTGCACGCTGGAAGGGTTCGTGCTCGCCGCGTGGGCGGCGTTGCTCGGCAAGCTCGCGGGTCAGAAGGAGCTCGTCCTCGGCCTGCGGAGCGACGGTCGCGAGCACCCGGAGCTGGCGGAGACGCTGGGGCCGGTGGCGCGTTGGCTGCCACTCCGCTGCAGCGTGGAGCCCGCCCAGCGCATGAGCGAGCTGGCCCGGCAGCTCCAGCAGGCCCGAAGCGAGCTGCTCGAGTGGCAGCGCTACTTCGTCTGGCCCGTTGAGGGTGACGAGCCCGTCGCGGGCCGTGACTATCCGGCCTTCGGCTTCGAGTGGCAGGACGAGAGCTCCGTCGAGCCCACCGCCTCGGAGCTTCGGGTCGAGCTCTGTCGGGCTTTCGTGGACCGCTCCAAGGTGACCCTCGCCTGCGTCCGCACCGGCTCCTCCCTGGGGCTCGGGCTTCAATACGACCCGAGCCTCTTCTCTGGACCGGACATCCTGCACCTGGCGAACCAGCTCGAGGCCCTGCTCGAGCATGCCGCCCGTGAGCCGGATGCCCCAGTGGGCACGCTGGAGACGCTGGGCGCCCGCGAGCGTGAGCGGCTCCTGCGGGACTTCAACGCGACGGACCAGAGCCTCCGGCCACGCTGCATCCACGAGTGGATCTCCGAGCTGGCGGCGCGCTACCCGACTCGCCCGGCGGTGGCCTTCGAGGACGCCTCCCTCACCTACGCGGAGCTCGAGGCCCGGGCCAATCAGCTCGCCCACGCCCTGCGGCGGCGCGGCGTCGGCCCCGAGAAGCGCGTGGGCCTGCTGCTCGACCGCTCGATCGAGATCGTGGTTGGGATGCTCGGCGTGATGAAGGCCGGGGCCGCCTATGTGCCGCTGGATCCCTCGCAGCCCCGCCAGCGGCTGATGTACCTGCTGGACGATCTCCAGGCGCCCGTCCTCCTCACCGAGCGCCGTCGGATCAAGGACGTGCCCGCCCGAGAGGGGTGCGAGGTGCTGTGCCTCGACGCCGGCGAGGCAGCGCTCGCCCAGGAGCCCACGCACGCACCGGAGAGCGGCGTGACTCCCGAACACCCCGCCTACGTCCTGTTCACCTCTGGCTCCACCGGGCGTCCCAAGGGCGTCATCGTGGAGCACCGCCAGCTCCACAACTACACCGCGAGCGTCCTGGAGCGGCTCGACCTTCCAGAGGGCGCCTCCTACGCCACCGTCTCCACCTTCGCGGCGGACCTGGGCAACACGGTCATCTTCCCGGCGCTCTGCACCGGCAGCTGCCTGCACGTCATCTCCTCCGAGCGGGCATCAGACCCGATCGCGCTCGCGGACTACATGCGGCGTCACCCGATCGACGTCCTCAAGATCGTCCCGAGCCACCTGAGGGCCCTGCTGAGCTCCGGAGACACCCGGGCCCTGCTCCCTCGGCGACGACTGATCCTGGGCGGCGAGGCCAGCCCGCGGGCGTGGGTGGAGCAGCTCCAGGCCGCCGCCCCCGAGTGCCGCATCTACAACCACTACGGCCCCACCGAGACGACCGTCGGGGTGATGACGTTCGGCTTCGATCCCGCCCGGCCCTTCGCCGCGGAGACGGCCCTGCCCCTCGCGCGGCCCATCGCCAACACGCGGGTGTACATCCTGGACGCCCGGCTGCGACCGGTGCCGGTAGGCGTGGCCGGTGAGCTCTACATCGGAGGGGCGGCGCTCGCCCGAGGCTACCTGAACCGACCGGACCTGACGGCCCAGGCGTTCATCCCGGACCCATTCAGCCAGGAGCCGGGAGCTCGGCTGTACCGCACTGGCGATCTGGGCCGCCACCTCTCCGATGGCACCCTCGAGCACCTGGGGCGTGCCGACAGTCAGGTGAAGTACCACGGCTACCGGGTGGAGCTCGCGGAGCTGCGTCACGCGCTCACCCAGCACCCGCAGGTCCGCGACGGCGTCGTGCTGCTGAAGAAGGACGCGAACGGGAACGAGGTGCTGGTCGCCTACTACGTCGCCCGCCAGGAGCTGGATCCCGAGCAGCTCCGCGCCTTCCTGGCGGAGCACTTGATCGACGAGGTGCTCCCGAACCTCTACATCCACCTGAAGAAGCTGCCCCTCACCCTCAACGGGAAGATCCACTACGACGCGCTCCCGTCGATCGAGCAGGCGCGGCAGAAGCAGCGCCGGGCCCAGGTTCCCCCGCGCACGCCCGCCGAGGCCACGCTGGCTCGCATCTGGTGCCAGGTGCTCAACGTCGAGGCGGTCGGCGTCCACGACAACTTCTTCGGGCTCGGCGGCGACTCCATCCTCTGCATCCAGGTCATCTCGAAGGCGAACCAGGCCGGGCTGCGGCTCAGCCCCCGACAGCTCTTCCAGCACCAGACGATCGCGGAGCTGGCCAGCGTGGCCTCCGAGGCTCCCGCGGCCCCCACGGCGGTGCAGGAGCCGCTCACCGGTCCCATTCCCCTGACGCCCATCCAGCGGTGGTTCTTCGAGCAGGACGCCTCCGATCCGGACGCCTGGTGCATCCTGGTGCCGCTCGAGGCGCGCCAGCCCATGGACGTCGCGCGGCTCGAGCAGGCCTTGACCGCCCTGCTCCACCGTCACGACGCGCTCCGGCTTCGAGTGGTCCGTGGCCCGTCCGGCTGGGAGGCCTCGATCGCCCCGCCCGAGGCGCCGATGCCGCTCGAGCGGGTGGACCTCTCGGCGGTCCCAGACGCCACGCGGGAGACGGAGGCCCAGCGAGTCGCTCAGAGACTCCAGCGCAGCCTTCACCTGAGCACCGGTCCCCTGGTCGCCGCCGCCTGGCTCGAGTTCGGCCCCCATCGCCCCGCCCGCCTGCTCATCGCCGCGCACCGGCTGGTGATCGATGGCGTGTCCTGGCGCATCCTGTTCGAGCACCTCCAGGCCGCCTATGAGCAGCTCGTGGAGCAGGGCCGCTGCGAGCTGCCCCCGCGCACCAGCTCGCTCAAGACGTGGGTCGAGCAGCTTCAGCGTCACGCGACCTCGCGAGCGAGAGAGGAGCTGCCGCACTGGAGCTCCACAGCCGCGCCGGCCGCCGGCCTCCCCGTGGATCGGAAGGAAGCCACCCTCCCTCTCACGCTCGAGCGCAGCCTCGCCTTCTCGCTGACGCCGGAGGAGAGCCGAGCGCTGCTCCATGACCTGCCAGAGCGGCACCGGTCCGAGATCGGCGAGCTGCTGATCGCCGCGCTCGCGAAGACCTTGTGTGGCTGGTCCGGCCAGCCGCACCTGCAGCTCGACCTGGAGGGCCATGGCCGGGAGGATCTGTTCGATGGGGTGGACCTCTCCCAGACGGTGGGCTGGTTCGCCTCGCTGTACCCGGTCGTGCTCACCCCGGCGCCGAGCCCCGACATGGGAGCAACGGTCAAGGCGGTGAAGGAGCAGCTGCGCGCGGTGCCTCACCGGGGAATCGGCTACGGAGTGCTGCGCTACCTCGGCAACGAGCCCGAGGCGAAGGCGCTGGCGGCGCGTCCACGGTCCGAGGTGCTCTTCCGTTACGTCGGCCAGTACCACCTGGCCAGCCCGTGGCTCACCGTGCAGGATCCCGCCGAGCCCCAGGCCCCGACACGCCAGCACAAGCTGGCCGTCGTCGCGGGGATGGCCGAGGGCCAGCTCCGGGTCACCTGGTTCTTCAGCGAGGCGATGTACCACCGGGCCACGATCGAGGCGCTCGCGAGCCGCCATGCCGAGGTCCTGCGTGCGCTGATCGCTGGAGACGAGGTCACCGCCCAGCCGGCCTACACCCCCTCCGACTTCCCACTGGCAGGCCTCGATCAGCAGAAGCTCGACAAGCTGCTTGCCCGCATCAAGAAGTAGAACCCCGACGCGTCCCAGGAGCCCTCTCCCCATGCCCTCCACACCGCTCAGCGCCGAGCTCTTCAACGGACACCTCGCCGCGGTCGCCATCTCGGCCCTGAACGAGCTGGGCTTCCTGGACGAGCTAGACCGCGCCGGGTCGCTGCACCTGCCTTCCTGGGTGGAGCGGAACAAGCTCCACGCGATGACGGTGGACAGCCTGATGGAGGTCATGGCCCTCTACGAGATCGTCACCCACTCCTCCGATGGGACGACCCGGCCCGGTAAGCACTTCGCGGACATCCTGAGAGCCAAGGGCTACTTCACCTGGCTCACCTCGGGCTACGGCCGACTCTTCCAGAAGCTGAGCAGCACCGTGCCGCTGGCGGGCCGGACGCCGGGCTTCATCGATCGGGACGGCCGGTCCATCGCCCTGGGCGGGAAGGACTACGGGCGGCAGTTCGTGGACGAGCAGTTCGACCATGTCCTCCGGATGCGGGACTTCAAGGTGGTGGCGGACCTGGGCTGCGGCAGCGCGGAGCGGCTCATCGGCATGGTGTCCCGCTACTCCGCCGAGGGCATCGGGGTGGACGTGAACGCCGGCGCGATCGAGCTGGCGGCCAAGGGCATCCAGGATGCGGGCCTCGAGCACCGGATCGGGCTCGTCCTGGGCGACCTGCGGACGCTGGAGCCCTCTCCGAGGCTGGACCGGGTGGATCTGCTCACCAGCTTCTTCAACGGGCACGACCTGTGGCCGCGAGAGGCCTGCCTGGCGGTGCTCGAGCGGCTCAAGCAGGTCTTCCGCAACGTCACCCGGTTCCTGCTGTGCGACACGTACCGCGCGGAGCCATTCACCTCCATCTCCGGAGTCCCCATCTTCACCCTTGGGTTCCATGTCACGCACGCCGTGATGGGCCAGTACATCCCCACCCGAGAGGAGTGGCTGGAGCTGCTGAAGGAAGCGGGCTGGCAGTGCAACGGCATCCATGAGATCGGGATCCCGTACAGCGCCATCTTCGATCTGTCTCCGGTGCGCACGAGCGGTGGGTCATGACGGACGTCCTGCTGGACTTCGTGACGAAGCTGCGCCAGCTCGAGGTGAAGCTGTGGCTCGAGCAGGATCAGCTCCGCTGTAGCGCGCCCAAGGGGGTGCTCACCGGAGAGCTGCGCGCGTCGATCAGCGCTCGGAAGGCCGAGCTGATGGCCCTGCTCCGGGAGGCTCGGGCCTCCACTCGCGAGGCCACCTCCAGCATCCCCAAGGCGCCACGGCCCGCGGAGCTCCCGCTCTCCTTCGCGCAGCAGCGCCTCTGGTTCTTCGACCAGCTCGAGCCGGAGAGCCCCGTCTACAACATCGCCAGCGCCCTGCGGCTTCGGGGCGAGCTCGACGTCCGCGCGCTCGAGGCGGCCTGCACCGGGCTGGTCCATCGGCACGAGGTGCTTCGGACCACGTTTGGCAGCGTCGACGGACGGCCCTTCCAGGTCGTCCACCCGCCGGGTCCCCACCCGCTTCCCGTCATCTCCCTGGAGGAGCACCCGCCACAGGAGCGCGAGGCGGTGGCCCGCCGCATGGCGGAGGAGGAGGCGCGGCGTCCCTTCTCGCTGTCCCGGGGGCCGCTGCTCCGGACCTCCCTGCTGAGGCTGGCCCCGGATCACCACATCCTGCTGACGACGCTGCACCACATCGTCACGGATGCCTGGTCCGACCAGGTGCTCAACCGCGAGCTCGTCACTCTCTACGCCGCGGCGCGAGCCGGCGTTCCCGCGAACCTGCCGGTGCTGCCCATCCAGTACGCGGACTTTGCCGTCTGGCAGCGACAGTGGCTCCAGGGTGAGGTGCTCGAGTCGCAGCTCGACTACTGGCGGAAGCAGCTCGCTGACAGCCCTACCGTCCTCGAGCTGCCCACCGATCGCCCCCGCCCACCGGAGCAGACCTATCGCGGGGATCGGCACAGCTTCGTGCTCCCCGCGGCGCTCACCTCCGCGCTTCGCGCCCTCTCCCAGCGCCAGGACGCCACGCTGGCGATGACGCTGCTGGCGGGCTTCTCGGCGCTGCTCCAGCGCTACACCGGGCAGGAGGACTTCCTGGTCGGCTCACCCATCGCCGGCCGCCGCCATGTCGAGACCGAGGGCCTGCTCGGCTTCTTCGTGAACACGGTGGTGCTGCGCGCCCGCCCTTCGGCCCGCGGGACGTTCCAGCAGCTGCTGGCCGGGATTCGGGAGACCTCGCTGGGTGCGTACGCCCACCAGGACCTCCCGTACGAGACCCTGGTGGAGAAGCTCCAGCACACGCGCGACCTCAGCCGGGGCTCGCTCTTCCAGGTCATGTTCGGCATGGCCACCGGCAACGAGGGCGAAGTCACGCTGCCCGGCCTCACCATCGAGCCGCTGGACACCGTGAGCAAGGTCGCGCACTTCGACCTGATCATCGAGTTCGAGGAGCGCTCGGACGAGCTCATCTGCCGGCTGAAGTACAGCTCGGATCTCTTCGACGCGAGCACCATCGAGCGGATGGGGCGGCACCTGCGACGGCTGTTCGAGTCCGTCGCGGCGGCTCCGGACATCCGTCTGGCGGACATCCCGCTGCTCTCCCCCGAGGAGGAGCGGCAGGTGCTGGTGGACTGGAACGCGACCGAGGCCCACTACCCGGCCGACACGCCCATCCACGAGCTCATCGAGGCGCAGGCGGCCCGGACCCCCGAGGCCCCGGCGGTCATGGTGGCTCGCGCGGAAGGCCACGGCGCCAGCGACCTGCCGCCGCTCACCTACCGCGAGCTCGATGCTCGCTCGAACCAGCTCGCCCGGCACCTCCGGGCGCTGGGCGTCGGCCCGGAGGTCCGGGTGGCGATCTGCTTCCGGCGCTCGCCCGAGGCGCTGGTGGCCATCCTCGCCGTGCTCAAGGCCGGCGGCGTCTACGTCCCGCTCGATCCGCAGTACCCGAGGCAGCGGCTCGCGTTCGTCATCCAGGACACGCAGCCGCTCGTGCTGCTCACCCAGCGCGAGCTGCTCGACGAGCTCCCTCCTCCCGGAGAGGCCCGGGTGGTGTGCCTGGACCAGGAGTGGGAGCACATCTCCCGGGAGAGCACTTCCCGCCTGGAGCGCAACGTCTCCCCGGACAACCTCGTCTACGTCATCTACACGTCCGGCTCGACGGGGCAGCCCAAGGGCGTGATGATCTCCCACCGGGGCCTGCAGATCTCCAACACGGCGCGGCTCCACTACTACCGCGCGACCGCTCGGCGCTACCTCCTGCTGTCGTCGTTCGCCTTCGACAGCTCGGTGGCCGGCATCTTCTGGACGCTGTGCCAGGGCGGACTGCTCGTGCTGCCCGAGCAGGATCTCCAGCAGGACACGGTCGAGCTGGTGCGGTGCATCGACCGGCTGCGCGTCACGCACCTGCTGTGCGTGCCGACCTTCTACCAGCAGCTGGTCGAGGCTGCTCCGCACGGGAAGATGCGCTCGCTGGAGGTGGCGATCGTCGCGGGAGAGACGACTCCCCACGAGCTGATCAACACGCACCTGGAGCGATTCCCCCAGGCGGGCCTCTTCACGGAGTACGGCGCGACCGAGTCCTCTGTCTACACCACCATCTACCGCTATGAGCCGGGCGGGCTCCGTGGGCGCGTGCCCGTGGGCCGGCCGGTGGAGAACAACGAGATCTACGTCCTGGATGCCGGGATGCGCCCGGTGCCCATCGGGGTGAAGGGCGAGATCTACCTGGGCGGACCCGGCGTCGCGCGCGGGTACTACCGGCGCCCCGAGCTGACGGCGAAGAGCTTCGTGCCCCACCCGTTCAGCCGGGAGCCAGGGGCGCGGCTCTACAAGACCGGAGACATGGGCCGCCTGCGCGCGGACGGCGTGCTCGAGTTCCTCGGCCGCATCGATCAGCAGGTGAAGGTCCGTGGGTATCGCATCGAGCTCGAGGAGATCGAGGCGGCACTCGCGCAGCACCCCAGCGTCCAGGCCACGGCGGTCTCGGTCCGCGAGGACATCCCAGGCAACCCACGCCTGGTGGCGTACGTCGTCCCTCGGTCCGACGAGCCGGCCCCTGCCCGGGAAGGCTCGCCCATCGACGAGGCGCAGCTGGACCGCGTCTCCCAGTTCCAGGCGATGTACGACCAGCTCTACGGGCACACCGAGGGGTTCTCGAGCGAGGATCCATCGATCAACCACCGGATCTGGATCGACACCTACGATCACAAGCCCATCCCGCTGGATGTCATCCACGAGGTCGTGGACGACACGGTCCAACGCATCCTCGCGCTGAAGCCACGGCGGGTGCTGGAGATCGGAGTGGGCACGGGGCTGCTGCTCCTGCGCATTGCCTCCAAGACGGAGCGCTACCTGGGCGTGGACTTCTCGGAGACGGCGCTCGACCGGCTGCGCTCGCTGCTGGCGAAGCGTCCGCCCCTTCCCGGGGTCTCGCTGATGCAGGGCGCGGCCCACGAGGTGGACCGGATCCGCGAGGAGCCGTTCGACATCGTCGTCATCAATGAGGTCAGCCAGCACTTCCCCTCCCTGGACTACTGCGTCGCGCTCCTGGAGAAGCTGGTGCCGCTCGTTCGCCCGGGCGGTCGGATCTTCATCGGCGGCGTGCGCCCACTGCCCCTGCTGGAGATGTTCCATGCGACGGTGCAGCTCCACCGCGCCAGCGACGAGGTACGTCGCGAGGAGCTCCAGCGCATCGCGCATGCCTATCTGGCGGGCGACAAGGACCTGTGCATCGACCCGGAGTTCTTCCGGGCCGTGCGCGCGCACATCCCCGCGCTGAGCCAGGTGTGGATGCAGCTGAAGGGCGGGCGCCACCGCAATGAGCTGACCCGCTTCAAGTACGACGTCTTCTTCGAGGTCCAGGGCCCGCGCCAGGCTCCGCTCGAGGTGGAGTGGCTCGACTGGCGGGCTCGGCGGCTCACGCTCGCGGACGTCCGCGCGATGCTCGCCCAGGAGACGCCGGAGACGCTGGCGCTGGCCAACGTGCCCAACGCCCGTCTGTCCCAGGAGGGACAGGCCATGACGCTGCTCGCGTCTCCCAGGGGACCTTCCACGGTCGGAGAGCTGCGGCGGGCACTGGCGGCGCTCCCTCCTTCGCCGGCGGAGGATCCGGAGGACTTCCGGGAGGTCGCCGAGAAGCTGGGCTACGACGTGGTCATCGACTGGGCGGGTGATGGCCGGGATGGCGCGTTCAATGCCGTCTTCCATCGCCGCCCGCGCCGGCACTTCGAGGTGGTTCGCCCGGTGGCTGCTGGAGGCCCCGCCCCCCGCCAGGCCTGGAGCGCGTATGGGAACGATCCGCTCCGGGAACAGTCCCGGCGCGCGCTCGTCCCCACGCTGCGGGACTTCCTCCAGAAGCAGCTGCCGGCCTACATGGTCCCGTCAGCGTTCGTCGTGCTGGATGCCCTGCCGCTCAACCCCAATGGCAAGGTGGACCGCAAGGCGCTCCCGTCGCCGGAGTCGACCCGACAGGGACCGGACGACGGCTTCGTCCCCGCGCGCAACCCGGTGGAGGAGCGCCTGGCCGCCATCTGGGCCCAGGTGCTGCGGCTGGAGCGCGTGGGCATCCACGACAACTTCTTCGATCTGGGCGGTGACTCGATCCTGAGCGTGCAGATCGTCGCTCGGGCGACCCAGGCCGGGCTGCGGCTCGCCGCGCGGCAGATGTTCGCGCACCAGACCATCGCCGAGCTGGCGGCGGTGGTGGGCTCGGCTCCGTCCGCCGCCGCGGAGCCCGAGCTCGTGACGGGGGAAGTGCCGCTGACTCCCGTGCAGCACTGGTACCTGTCCCAGGACCCGGTAGCGCCCCACCACTTCAACCAGGCGGTGATGCTCGTCGCTCGCGAGCCGCTGAACCTCGAGAAGCTCGAGCAGTCCGTGCGCCACATCCTGCGGCACCACGACGCGCTGCGGATGCGCTTCGAGCGGACCGGCACCGGCTGGTCGCAGCGCTGCATGCCTCCCGATGAGCGCGTGGTGCTCGAGAGCTTCGACCTGAGCGGCCTGCCCTCGGAGCAGCGACGCGCCGCGATCGAGGCCACCGCCGCCCGTCTCCAGGAGGGCCTGAGCCTCGAGCAGGGGCCCTTGCTGCGCGTCGCCCGCTTCGTGCCCGGTCCCGGCGAGCCGGAGCGACTCCTGCTGATCGCCCACCACCTGGTGGTGGATGGAATCTCCTGGCGCATCCTCCTGGAGGATCTCCAGACGGCGTACCAGCAGCTGCGGGAGGGGCGAGCACCGCACCTTCCCGACAAGACCACCTCCTATCAGCGCTGGGCGCGACGGCTCGTCCAGTACGCGCGCACCCCCTCGCACGCTCTGGACTTCTGGCGGCAGCTACCGACCTCGGGCACGGCCCGGCTGCCTGTGGACGGCTCCGACCCCAGCCCATCCGCCCGAGCGGTGGGCGCCGCCCGGACGCACACGTGCGCGCTCGGCGCGGAGGAGACTCGCGCGCTCCGGCAAGAGGTGCTCAAGGCATTCCACTGCGAGATCAACGACGTCCTGCTGACCGCGCTGGCGTCCGCGCTCACCGCGTGGACCGGGGAACGCCGCTGGCTCATCGACCTCGAGGGGCACGGTCGCGAGCCGCTCTTCGAGGACGTCGAGCTGTCGCGGACGGTGGGCTGGTTCACCTCGCTGTTCCCCGTGGTGCTCACGCACGAAGGGGACGACCTGCTCGACACGCTCCAGGCCGTGAGGTCCCGCCTGCGGAGCCTGCCGAACCGGGGCATCGACTACGGCATCCTGCGCTACCTGCGCGGGCCCGGAGAGGAGCAGGTCCCCGCGCTCCAGCCGGAGCTCGTCTTCAACTACCTGGGGCAGTTCGACCAGGTCTTCGACAGCAACGCGCTCTTCCGGCCGGCCGATGAGTCCGTGGGGCCGACCATCAGCCCGCTCTCCCACCGCCCGCACCTGCTCGAGGTCAACAGCCTGGAGCATGAGGCACGGCTGCGGGTGAACTGGACGTACAGCCCGGAGCTCCACCGCCCGGAGACCATCGAGCGGCTCGCCGAGCATTTCCTCGAGGCGCTGCGGCGGCTCGTCGCGCTCGCTCGGGCGGGCGGAACCCGACGTCCCACCCCCGCCGACTTCCCGCTCGCCCGCGTCGATCGCGCGGAGCTGGAACGGCTCCTGGCGAACCGTGGTCCCGTGGAGGACCTGTACCCGCTGGCGCTCTCGCAGCAGGAGATGTTCGACGAGACGCGGGCGCGTCCCGGGACGTGGGCCTACTTCATCCAGATCTCCGGGCGCATCTCGGGCGCCTTCTCTCCAGAGGCCTTCGAGCAGGCCTGCCAGCGGGTCATCGAGCGCAATCCGGTGCTGCGCACCGCGGTGGTGTTCGAGGGAGTCCGTGAGCCGCACCAGGTGGTCCAGCGCGAGGCCCGACTGGCCGCCGAGCGAATCGACGCGACGGGCTTCTCACCGGAGCAACGAGACGCGGAGCTGCGACAGCGGCTCGAGCACGGCCAACGTCGCTTCGAGCTGGAACGGGCTCCCCTCATGCGCCTGGAGCTCGTCCAGGTCGCGCCGGAGCGCTTCCACCTCATCTGGAGCACCCACCACGGGATGCTGGACGGATGGTGCATGTCCCTCCTGCTCCACGAGGTCTTCACCCTGTACAAGTCCCTCGCGCGTGGGACGGCGGTGGAGCTGCCCCCCCGCCCACCGTTCCGTGAGCTGCTCCACTGGCTGGCACGCCAGGACCGCTCCAGGGCGGAGGCCTGGTGGCGGCGTGAGCTCTCGGGCCTCGCCCTCCCAGCCCACGTGGAGCCGACGGGAGAGCGCCCCGAGTGGCAGTGGGCCGAGCAGCGTGCCCGTCTGTCGCGGGAGACCACCGAGGCCCTCTCGGGGATGGCACGACGCCACCGGCTCACGCTGAACACCCTGGTCCAGGGCGCCTGGGCCCTGACGCTCGCGCGCGGCCAGAGCCGCCAGGAGGTCTGCTTCGGAGCGACCTCGGTGGTGCGTCCCGCGGAAGTGCCAGGGGTGGAGGAGATCATCGGGCCCTTGCTCAACACGCTCCCCCTGCGCGCACGGCTGGAGCCCCAGGCGCCGGCCACCGACTGGCTCAGGGCACTGCAGGCGCGCCAGCAGGAGCAGCGCCCGTTCGAGCACGTTGCCCTCTCCACCCTGCGCCGCTGGATCGGCGCGCCGGAGGGGGCGCCCCTGTTCGACAGCATCGTCCGCTTCCAGAACTACCCGACGCAGTTCGCCCTCGAGCAGCTCGAGCTCGGGTTCAAGTTCGACCGGATGAGGGTGGTCGATCGCTGGCCCTACCCGCTCGCGCTGGTCGTGGTCCCGGGCGAGCGGCTGGGGATCGAGCTGAGCCACCGGCTCGATCGCGTCGGCCCCGAGCAGGCCCGGCTCCTGCTGGAGCAGTTCCGGCGGCTCCTCACGAAGCTGGCGGAAGCGCCGGAGCAGCGGCTCGCCGCGCTGATGGAGGTATAGTCCGCCCATTCCTCGACACATGCTCCACACAGCCACGGTGACACTGGCCGTTACCCTCGCCCTGCTCTCGCCGCGCATCGCCGGCGCGAGCGAGGGCGACGGGGCGCTCCAGGCAGGCCGGGCCACGGAGCGGATCGACATCAACGGGGTGTGGGACGAGCCCGCGTGGGCCAGTGCCCTCCCCTTCGACGGCTTCGTCCAGATCTTCCCCTCCGAGGGTGGAGCGCCCACCGAACGGACGGAGGTGCGCGTCCTGTACGACGATCGCAACCTCTATGTGGCGTTCACCTGCTTCGACTCGCAGCCCGACCAGCTCAACCGGAACCTCGGGCGGCGGGACAGCCCGCCCCCGTCGGACAGCGTCGAGGTGGTCATCGACTCGGCGGCCGATCGCCGTACCGCCTACACCTTCGGAGTGAACGCGGGCGGAGTGCTCTTCGACTCGCTGGTGCAGGACAACGGCACCACGTCCACCGAGTGGGACGCGGTCTGGGATGCCGCGGTCCAGGTACGCCCCGACGGCTGGTCCGCGGAGCTTCGCATCCCGCTGCACATCCTCCGCTTCTCCAAGGCCACTCTTCAGAAGTGGGGCTTCCTCGCCCGGCGGCGCCTGGCGCGCACCAACGAGGTCATCACCTCCGCCCTGGTGCCCCGGACTGGCAGCGGTCAGGTCTCCCGCATCGGCACGCTCGAAGGCCTGAGGGACCTCACCCCACGGCCATACGTGGAGCTCAGCCCGTACCTGGCCGCCCGCACCGCGCTCCAGCCGCAGTTCTCCGACCCGAGCCGGCCCGATCCGCGCCTGCTCAACCCCGCGCTCGACGTCGGGCTGGACCTGCAGATGGCGCTCTCCAGCGAGCTGGTGCTGACCGCCACGGTCCACCCCGACTTCGGCCAGGTCGAGGCGGACGAGCTGATCCTCACCCTGGCCAACGCCGAGCCCTACTTCCCGGAGAAGCGTCCCTTCTTCGCCCAGGGGCTGGAGCTCTTCCAGCCGCCGCCCAGCGGCAACGGCGCCATCCTGGCGCAGCAGTTCTTCTACTCACGCCGCATCGGCCTGACGACGCCCATCCTGGGAGCAGCCAAGGTGGCCTGGTCGGTGACGCCGGAGCTCGACGTGGCGTTGCTGGACGCCTACGTCCTCGGCGCGCAGGCGCCGGAGTTCGATGAAGCCACGCCGGACCGTCGCTTCCGGCTGGGACTGCTCCACTTCGGCCCCGCGAACGCGCTGCCGCGGACGCCTCAGATTCCCCAGAACTTCCTGGTGGCGGTCTCTCGCTGGCGGCCTCGGGAGGACGTGACGCTCGGAGGCCGGGTGGCCATGGCCACGCCCTTCGCCGGCGCGTGCAGCGAGGAAGACGCCGCGCTCTCCGAGGAGGAACAGCCGCTCGGCTGCCTGGCGCAGGGGGGCAACACGGGAGCCATCGAGTGGGAGCTGCGGAGCCCCGACTCCGACTGGGGACTGTCCGGCCAGCTCCTGGGCTCGCAGACGGTGGGCGGGCCTCCCCTGCGGCTCCTGGCCGACGGCACCGCCCTGTCTCGCGGCGCCACCGGCCTTGGCGCCTACGTCACGGCGGGCAAGTTCGGCGGAGAGCCTTTCCGGTTCGACGTCACCTACCGCTACAACGCCCCCACCCTCGAGCTCAACGCCATCGGCTACCTGCCCTACCAGAACGAGCACGTGGGAGCCGTGCACCTGCGCTACACGCGACCGAGCGGCTTCGGCCTGCTCCACGCCTTCGACCTCTACTCGGTGGCCTACGGGACGTGGACCGCGGACGGCCAGGGCATCGACCGGAATCGCCGACTGGCCGTGGGGAGCGCGGCGGTCATCCCAGGCTTCCACGAGCTCACACTGGAGCTGGGCACCCTCGACCCGCGCTTCGACACGCGGGAGATCCCCGGCACGGGCATCGCGTACCAGCGCGTGGGCTTCCACTACCTCAACCTGCTCCTCCAGACGAACCCGCACCGGCCCCTGTCCTTCTTCATGGACGGAGTGCTCAAGTACGCCCCCAACGCCGCGTCGCCGAGCGGGGAGCAGGGCTGGGTGGCGGACGCGGGGCTCACCTACCGCCCCAACAGCCGCTTCGAGTCGAAGCTCTCGGTCAGCGCGGAGCTGACGCCCAACGAGCCGCGCTGGGTGGACCAGGTGGAGGACGAGCTCATCTTCGGCGCGCTCACGGCTCGGAGCCTGTCGCTGATCCTCCGGCTGCAGTGGGTGCTCACGCCTCGGCTGACGCTGCAGACCTACGCGCAGCACTTCAGCGAGCTGGGCCGGTACGACCGCTTCTTCCGAGGAACCCCGGGCGCAGGCTCGCACATCCGGCTGTCGGAGCTCACCCCAGTGGACTACGGGGGCTCGGTGGACTTCCACGGCTCCGCGCTGAACCTGAACCTGGTGCTGCGCTGGGAGTACCGGCTCGGGTCGCTCCTCTACTTCGTCTACACCCGCTCGCAGGAGCAGGCACCTGGGGGGGCCCTCCCCCGGACGGTGCTCCCTTCGGGCCTGCCGAGCGGCCCGACGTCCGATGCCGTGATGGTGAAGTGGTCCTACTTCTGGAGCAGCTGAGGCTCTAAAATGGGGAGCGTCGGGAGACCCCGACTGGAGCAAGCAGGCGAGCAGCCCTCCGCGGAGCCAGTGGCATGCAAGACGGAACGCAAGAGGAGGCTCATCTCGCGGCGGGAGGTGCGGCGGCCCTAGATGAGGTCGCCGAGCCCCCTCGCTCGGCCGGGCTGCGGCCTCGCGACCTCATCACTCGCAGCAACCTTCGCGGCGCGGTGGCCCTCTTCGGCGACTGGTTCCTGATCATCAGCGCCGCCGCCTTCAGCATCTGGGCGGACCACATCCTCGCCTACCTCTTCTCCGTCTGCGTGATCGGCACCATCCAGTTCTCCCTGCGAGAGACGGTGCTGCACGAGGCCGTGCACTACAACCTGTTCCGGACCCGCGTCCTGAACGAGTGGTCCCAGGTCCTCCACGCGTGGCCGTTCTTCTACGACGTGAACGAGTACCGGAGAGCCCACTTCGCGCACCACCGGGACCTCATGGGCCCGGGGGACCCCATCCCCGACGCGTACTACCGGGCCGGCTACCAGAACCGGAAGCGCGGGCTCTGGTGGCTCTGGGGGCTCCGGCCGCTGCTGGGCTACGCCGGGCTGACCTACATCGTCCAGTTCGCCAGGCCGACGCCCATCCGCATCCTCACGCTCATCGCGATGCTGGCCGGCGCATGGGGGCTGGGCCGCGTGGAGGGGCTGAAGATCCTGGGCCTGTACTGGTTCGTGCCCCTGCTGACGATCAACGCCTGCCACGACCACTGGTTCGGCATCACCGACCATCTCCACGTCAGCAGGTCCCGGTCGCGCTCCTACACCAGCTGGCTGTGGAACTTCTTCCATCACGGGATCGGCTACCACCAGGTGCACCACATGTACCCGGCGATCCCCTGGTACAACCTCAAGAAGGCCCACGAGGCGTTCTGCCCCCCGGATGCCGAGCTCTCCAGGAACCTGCTCGAGACCTACCGGCAGATCACGTCGCCGGAAGGGGCACTGCCGATCCGTCCCGAGAACCCGACTCGGGGCTTCCTCAAGAAGGCGATGGACGTGATGAACTGGTACCCGTCGCGCTCGGAGCAGCCCCGCTAACCTGTTTCAGGGAAGTCTCGTAAGAGACAAGCGTGTGATGAGGAAGAAGGCACACTCCGCCTTCACCCCATCGGTGCTGCCCCCGGCGATGAACGCAGCCCTTCCCTCGGACTGCCGCACGCGTTGTCAGAGGCCTTTGCTTTGATGGGAGCGGCTTGCAACGCGAAGGGTGGCGGGGATGGAACACAAGGGGCTGGTGTCGAGAGTGGCGGAGCAGCTGGAGCGAACGATTGCCCTGGGGCAATGGCCCAAGGGCCGGCTGCCTTCCGAGCGGATGATGGCGAAGCGCTATGGAGTGTCGCGCACCACCATCCGAGGAGCCCTCCAGGGGCTAGCCGCCAGAGGACTCATCCGTCAACACCCCGGGCGACAGAGCCGCACGGTGCCACTGGGCGAAGCGCTGTCGCTGGAGAGCCTGAAGCTGCTGCTGCCCGAGGGCCGCCAAGACATGGACCGCCGGCCGCTGCTCGAGGGGTACTTCGCCCTCAAGCGGGAGGTGACGGTGGAGCTACTGGCCGCCTGCTGCGAGCACGCCAGCCAGCCCGATGTGGAGCAGCTGCTCAATGCCAGCTTCGCGTTGAGAGATGAGGCCCGCTGGCAGGAGAAGCGCATCCGGTGGGTGGAGCGAGAGTTCGACCTGCTGCGGCTGGCGGCCCAAGCAGCGGACCGTCCAGGCCACATGCTGCTCCTGATGTCGTTGGAGAAGGCTTTCCGAGGCTTGGCGGACGTGCTGCTCCCTGCGCTGCAACCGGAGGCCCTCCAGCAGTGGGCCCAGTGCGTGTTCAACGCCCTGGCCGACCGTGATGCCCAGGCCCTTCGCCAACAGCTGCCGGCGTTGCTGAAGGCTGCCGATGAGCCGCTGCTCGACAGCCTGGCTCCGGTGCGTGATGCGCACACCGCCCCCGCGTCCCAGCCCCCTGCCGGGGAGGTGCCCGTGTCGGGCGAGAAAGCCAGCAACTGGTCTGCTTGTCATACCAGTTCGCAACCAATCGGGCCGACAGGGAGGCTCCCGGTCCACGAGGAGGGTGACGCCAACGCGTGTCCAACTTCGAGCCAGAACGCGCCCTCGGCCCCCACCACCCCTGGCTCCTTCTGCGATTTGGAGGAGGATTCCCGCGGCCCGGAACCCATCGCGGTCCCACCCGACCTTCGCTCCTTCGGCGGTGTTCCTCGCAGGCCCTGTTCTGCGCCCACCCTTCCTCTTGCCTGGGCGCGTCCTTCCTCCTCGGAAGCCCCGGCAGCAGCCTCCGGAGGCCCGCCTGCCCCGTGCCCGGAAGCTTCGACTGCCTTTGCAAAGCAGCCTGTCCCCAGCGAGAGCCAGGCCGCTTTGCCGGTAGACGCGGGGGTGGCACGCGTCTCTGATCCCGATGACGCGCTGTGAGTAGGCACTCGCCAGCACACAGGTGAGCGCTTGGGGCTCGAGGCGACGACCTCGTCCTGTCCACGACACCACCTGCCTGCCGGTTGGCTCAGGTCTTCTCTGGCGCCTGGCTTCGCGTCCCACTCCCTCACCCAACCTCCCTGGCGGGGCTATACGTCGAACTCCTCGCGCTCCTCGTCGCCCGCCGTCGAAGCGGACGGCTCGCCAGCGGCCCAGCGGAGCGCCTCGATCTTCCGCGCGAGTTGCTCCACCGTCGCGAGCTCGAAGAGGCTGCGCAGTGGCATCTCCACGGCCAGGGCCTCCCTCATCCTGGAGTGGACGCGGATGGCGAGCAGGGAGTGGCCTCCGAGATCGAAGAAGCTCTCATCCACCCCGATGGGCGCGCGCCCGAGTACTTCCTCCCAGATGGCCACCAGGGTCTTCTCCAGCGGACTGCTCGGCGCCTTGACGGCCGGCTTCGCCAGCGCGGCCGCATCCGGCGCGGGGAGCGCCTTCCGATCGATCTTCCCGTTGGCGTTGAGCTTGAGAAACGGCAGGACCACCACCGCGGCCGGCACCATGTAATGCGGGAGCCGCTCGCGGATGAAGCTCCGCAGCTCCTGTCCGAGCTCCTCACCTGAAGACGCGGAGGTACCGTCCCTCGGCTCCTGGGGCGAGACATACGCCACCAGCTCCTTGCCCCCGCCCACCTCCCGCACGACGACCACTGCCTGCTTGATGCGCGGGTGGCGCTGGATGACCGTCTCGATCTCTCCCGGCTCGATGCGGAAGCCTCGGAGCTTCACCTGGAAGTCCGCCCGCTCCACGAACTCGAGGGCCCCGTCCTCCCGGTAGCGGCAGACATCCCCCGTCTTGTAGAGGCGAGCCCCCGGCCCTGAGGAGAACGGGTTGGGCAGGAACACGGCGGCGGTCCGCGACGGATCATTCAGGTAGCCCCGAGCCACTCCCACGCCACCGATGTACAGCTCCCCAGGGATGCCAATGGGCACCGGCTCCATGCGCCGGTCGAGCAGGTACATCTCCAGGTTGTCCAGCGGGAAGCCGATGGGGACGCGCTCCTCGTGCTCCGCGGGCGGACGCTCGATGATGAAGAGGTTGGTGTCGTCGCACACCTCGGTGGGACCGAAGCCGTTCAACAGCGGCCGGTCCGGGTACATCCGCAGCCAGCGACGGCAGTACGCGGGCGGGAGCACCTCGCCGGTGGGCATGGGCCAGCGCAGCGCCGCCAGGGGGTAGCGGCGCTCCCCCATCCGCTCCAGCTCCTCGAGCAGGTTCGCCAGCAGCGAGGGAACGATCTCGAGGACCGTCACTCCCCGCCGCTCCACCTCCGACAGGAAGCGCGGCGCGTCGTACTGGAGCTCGGTGTCGAAGATCTCCACGCGCGCGCCCACCACCAGCGGCGCGAGGAACTGCCACACCGAGACGTCGAAGCTCTGGGTCGCGGTCTCCGCCATGACATCCTCGGGACCGAGCTTCATGAAGTCGATCATCGACAGGATGTGGTTCAGCTTCCCGCGATGGTCGAGCATGGCGCCCTTGGGCACTCCCGTGGAGCCCGAGGTATAGATGACATAGAAGAGGTTCAAGTCCGAGTTCCGGACTGGCGGATTGGTCGCCGGGCCTGGATGCGCCTGGAGCTCCTCGGTGGAGACGACGCGGGGCGAATGCTCCAGCCGGGTCAGCGCCCGCTCCAGCAGCTCCCGCTGGCCCGGAGACACGACCACCAGCGGGACCTGGCTCTGTCGGAGGATCTGGGCGAGGCGCTCTGGCGGCAGCCCCGGATCCAGCGGCAGGTATCCGCCACCCGCTTTCAGCACACCCAGCACCACCACGGGGAAGTGCACATCGCGCTCGGCCAGCACGGCGACGAGGACATCCGCGCCCACGCCCTCCGCGATGAGCCGGTGCGCCGCGCGGTTCGCCCGCGTGTTGAGCTCCGCGTAGGTGAAGGACGCATCCCAGTGGCGAACGGCGATCCGCTCCGGAGTCCGCGCGACCTGGTCCTCGATGAGCGCCTGGACCGGGCGCTCGGAAGGACGCTCCACGGGGCGCTGGCTCCACTCCACGAGCAACCGGCGTCGCTCCCCTTCCGGGAGGATGTCCAGCGCCCTTAGGGACACTTCCGGGTGAGCGGCCATCCGCGACAGCAGGTGCACGAAGTGCGAGAGCAGGCGGGAGACCCGGACCTCCTCGATCCGCTGGAAGTCGCAGGTGGCCAGCAGGGTCAGCTCCGGCCCGGGAATCACGGCGATGTCCAGGGAGAAGCTGGTGTAGTCGATGACGTCGATGTCCCCAACCTTCAGCCCGCCCTGGGCGGAGGCCTCTCCGAGCGTGCGCGGGAAGTTCTCGAAGACGAGCAGCGTGTCGAAGAGCGGCTGGCCGCGAGGCAGCTCGCTCACGCCCTGGATCTCGATGAGGTTGCTGTACTCGTACTGCTGGCTCTCGGCCTGCGCGGCCTGGAGCCGCTTCAGCCACGACACGAGCGGAGCCTCAGGCTCCACGAGGACGCGAACGGGCAGTGTGTTGATGAACATGCCCACCATGGTCTCGGCGCCCGGCAGGCTCGCGGGGCGACCGGAGACCGTGGCGCCGAAGACGACGTCCTGTTCGCCGGTATAGCGGGACAGCAGCAGGGCCCAGGCGCCCTGGAAGACGGTGTTCAGCGTGAGCGCATGCTCTCGCGCCAGCTCGCGCAGCTGCTCCGAGAGCTCCTTCGAGAGTGTCACCGCCCGCTGTCCCTGGCGCGGCACCTCACCCGCGCGTGGAGCGCGCGCGAAAGGCACGGGCGTGGGCGAGCTGAAGCCCCGCAGCCGCTCCCGCCAGTAGTGCTCGGCCGCCTCCCGTGGCTGCTGCTTCACCCAGGCGATGTAGTCGCGGTAGGGACGCACCGGAGGCCGGGCCGGCGTCCGCCCCTCCAGCAGCGCCTGGTACGCCGCCACGTACTCGCGCAGCAGCAGCCCGAGCGACCAGCCGTCCGTCAGCAGGTGGTGGCAGGACCAGATGAAGACATGACGCGCCTGTCCGGTGCGGGCGAGCGCCAGCCGCATGAGCGGGGCCTTCTCCAGATCGAAGCCTCGCGCGCGGTCGGCCGCCAGGAACTCCTCGAGCCTCCGCCTCCGAGCGTCCTCGTCCAGCGGTCGCCAGTCGAGCGACTCGAGCGGGAGCGACACCTCCCGGTGGAGGATCTGCAGCGGGTCATCCACCTGATCCCAGGCGAACGAGGCCCGAAGAGCCCCATGCCGAGCGAGCAGGTGCTTCCAGGCGGACTGGAACGCCGCGACATCGAGCGGGCCCTCCAGGTTGCAGACGATCTGCAGCACATGCTGCCCCGCCTCGGGTGCGTAGAGGCCTTGGAAGAGCAACCCCTGCTGCAGCGGCGAGAGGGGGTAGATGTCGTCGATCTCGGTGCGGTTCATCGGCAAGGGCAGGGACGTTAGCGGCTCGCCCCGAGCCTTCAAAGCGAACCCGGATCAGCGCTCCACCGCCCAGCGAGGAGGGCTGTTCGACGGCTTGACACCCGTCGAGCCGCGAGGATGGAATTCGCGAACCCCGGAGCCCCATGCCTCCTCCATGGCCGACGCGCCAGGAGCACCCGCTTGGAGTAGCCTGAGGCTCTCGAAAGGTCCCTTCATGCAGAAGCAGAACGCACCCTGGATCCTTGGCCTGGCCTACTCCCACAACGGGAGCGCTTGCCTCCTGCGAGGGGACGAGATCGTCGTCGCGGTGCAGGAGGAGCGCCTGCTGCGCCAGAAGCGCGCCTCGCTCTCCGGGGGCTGGGGCTCGCTGGCCGTCACGTACTGCCTCGAGACGGCGGGGATCCGGCCCGAGGACCTGTCCGCGGCGGTGATCTGCCCGACGACCGAGTCGCAGTCGGTGGAGGCCGACCTCGCCCTCAACGGGCGACTGCGGCTGGTGCGCAACAAGGTCCCCATCTTCACGATCGCCCACCACTTCGGGCACGCGCTGAGCGCCTTCGCGACCTCCGGCTTCGAGGACGCGGCGGTGCTGGTGGTCGACGGCAGCGGAAGCTCCTGGGACGAGCTCCCGCCGGAGGAGCGCGCGGTCGTCAAGGGAACGGACGAGGCGAGCGTTCGCGAAGCCATGGCCAGGGGGCTGCGGGTGCGGGAGTGGGCCTCGCTGTACATGGCCTCTGGAACCTCCATCCGCCCGCTGGAGAAGCACGTGCTCGAGCTGATCGGCCCGGAGGCTCTGCATGAGCAGCGCCGCACGGGCATGCGCGAGTTCCGAGGCCTCGGCCACCTCTATCAGGGGATCGGCTGGCAGCTCTTCGGCTCGGAGGACGAGGGCCCTGGCAAGGTGATGGGCCTGTCTCCGTTCGGCCAGCCCACCACCCCCCCGAGCGACTTCTACGAGTTGGTGGATGGCGCCTTCCGCTTCAAGGACACCGTCCCCGCACGCTATCGCCACCACGACCGCTGGCCGGCGCGCGAGCAGGAGTACGCCGACCTGGCGGCCTCGGCCCAGCACGCGGTCGAGGAGGCCCTGCTCCACCTCGCGCGCCGGGCCCGCGCGCTGAGCGGCAGCACCCGGCTCTGCTACTCGGGGGGCGTGGCGCTCAACAGCATCGCCAACGAGCGGCTGCATCGCGAGTCGGGCTTCGAGCAGCTCTCGGTGATGCCCGCGGCGGAGGACAGCGGCACCGCGGTAGGCGCCGCCTACTACGGGCTCTGGCAGCTGACCGGAAGGAACACGCGCCGCAAGCTCCACCACGACGCGGTCGGCAAGGTGTACGCGTCGGCGGAGGTCCGCTCGGCGGCCCAGGCCCAGGCAGGGCTCCGGGAGATCCGGTGCGACGACACGCTGCAGAAGGCGGTCGACCTGCTGGTGGACGGGAAGATCATCGGATGGTTCGAGGGACGCTCCGAGCTGGGTCCGCGCGCGCTCGGGCAGCGGAGCATCCTGTGTGATCCCCGCCGCGCCGAGATGAAGGACGTGCTCAACCAGAAGGTGAAGTTCCGCGAGGGCTTCCGTCCCTTCGCGCCCATCCTTCCCCTGGAGAACGCGGCCGAGTGGTTCGAGCTGGACGGCGTGTCGAAGGAGAGCCCGTTCATGCTCCGGATCGCGAAGTTCAGGCAGGAGAAGCGAGCGCTCGTGCCCGCGGTGGTGCACGTGGACGGGACCGGCCGGCTGCAGACGCTCACCGCCGAGAACAACGGCCGCCTCTATCAACTGGCGAAGCTCTTCGAGCAGCGGACGGGCTGTCCGGTGCTGCTGAACACCTCCTTCAACATCGCCGGAGAGCCCATCGTCGAGACGCCGGATGACGCGCTCTGGTGCCTGCTGTTCACCGGGCTGGACGCGGTCGTCTTCGAGAGCGCCATCTTCGGGAAGGACCCCGGCTTCCGGTCGGTCCTGGATCTGGAGATCCGCATCACGGCCGACACCTTCTCGATGGAGTTCCCCATCACCCAGGGCGTCCTGCCCACCGAGCTGGGAGAGGTGGCGGGGGATATTCCCATCCCCGTCCCCTTTGGGACCCACCTGGATGGGGTCGCGATGATCGACGCCCATCCGCTCGCCCGGATGTTCCCCCACGTGCGCTTCCGGACCTCCACCCCCTGGGGACGCACCCTGCAGCTCTTCAAGCCCGAGGTGGCCACTGTCCTGAAGCGGGTGGGCCCGGGAACCACGGGCCGCAAGCTGCTCGAGGCGCTCCAGCCCGAGGGCTTCGATGAGCGCCGCCTCACGCGCCTGCTGGGCGTGCTGAGGCGTGCCCGGGTGATCTCGATCGGTCAGCTCGACTCCAAGACCTCGCAATCCTGAGCCCGCCATGACGACATCTTTGTCCCCGGAAGTCCGGCTCCCCATCACCTACGACGCGGACGCGCTCCGCTCGGCGCTCGACGTGGTGGTCCAACGCTACGGAGTGAAGTCCCGAGGGCAGTTCCGGGACGGCTCGGAGCATCCGAACTTCGGAGGCCTGAGCCTTCACTCCATAGGCGGCAGGTGGGAGGACCTCACCTCGGGCTATCCCGCGCTGGCGGGCTTCCAGGAGACGGAGCTGGTCCGCACGGCGCCCTACTTCAAGCACGTGCTGGACTCGCTGAAGTGCCCCAAGTTCGCGGTCCGCCTCCATGAGCTCGGGCCCCAGGGCGTCATCGAGCCCCACTCGGATGATCTGGGCTTCGACAAGGCGATGCTGCGGCTGCACGTGCCCATCATCCCGTCACCGGACGTGGTCTTCCTGATCGACGGCCACCGCTGCCGCTGGGGCGCGGGCGAGCTGTGGTTCGGAGACTTCTCTCGCCGGCACTCCGTGCACAACCAGGGCAAGACGGCGCGCGTCCACCTGGTGGTCGACGTGGGCATCAACGACTTCGTGCTCGGCCTCTTCCCGGAGGAGTACATCCGGGCCCAGCCGCGGATCATGCGCTACCCGTCGGCCATTCCCACCGTCCCCTCGGAGCTGAAGAAGCTGGAGTGCTCGTTCTCGGTGTCGGGCGCCATCCTCGGCATGTCGCTGCCCGAGGTGGTCCCGCTCGAGTGGGGCCAGCGCGACCGCTACGACATCGACGTGCACCTCTCCGGGGAGAGGTTGGTGCTCGGGTGCGAGGGGCGGGACGCCATCGCGCTCGAGGCGATCGGCGAGCGGAAGTTCCGGATGCTCGGAGGGCCGACCCACCTCGCCGTCTCGTTCGACGTCGAGCCTGGCACCGGCAGGGCCGGTGCGCTGCACCTCAGCATGGGCGACCAGGATCTGGCGCTGCCCGTGGGCCCGCTGCGCGCGGCCGCCTGAGCCTCGCGGCCTGACCAGCGGCCTCGTCGACGGGCCCTGCCAGGCCTACGCGCTCCAGGTCAGCGCGCGCGTCGCCTGCAGCTCCTCCAGGAGCGAACGGAGCCCGGCCTCCTGGCCGAGGTTCACCTTCACCGCGGCGCCTTCGTTCAGGCGGGAGATGAGGCTCACCAGCTGCGGGCTGTTGGGCAGGGTGCTCGCGTGGCCGTTGCTCCACACGCGCAGCTCCCCGCCGCTCTCTCGCCAGTGGATGGGGAAGCGCGGGTCGATGCGCACCGTCCCCACCTCGCCGGGCAGCGCCTTGGACACCTTCGGAGGCACCTCTGAGAAGCCGCTCGCCGAGGCATGCCTCACGAACCGCTCGGCCAGGATCTCCTTCATCTGGTCCGAGGCGCACAGGCCTCCCAGGTTCGCCAGCGTGGAGACGATGTTCTCGGGAGCGCGTGAGCGCCCACCCACGGCGGGATCGAACTTGCCGAAGTTGTCGATGCGCCCCAGGTCCATCTGGCGCAGCATTCCCAGGAGCACCACCCCCAGCGCGTCCGCCGTCTGCCGGTTGTACAGGCACGTGTTCAGCATGATCGGCGCGTCCTGCTTGTCCGCGACGGCCATGTGCCAGTGGTTGTACGGCCAGTACAGCAGGTCACCCGGCTTCCCATGGAGGACGATGGCCTCGTCCCGGTACTTCTCGACCACTCCCGGCTCGCACAAGTCCCGCGGCCAGGTCTGCCCGCGCTGGGTGGCCGTGGGTACGCCGCGCTTCTCGAAGAAGTCCGGGGGCCAGATCAACATCGTCTTCTCGCCCTTGAGGATCCAGCTCAGGTTGCTCGCATCGTCGCGGTGCGGCCCGCGCGGCGTCACCCGGTACTTGCCGGAGAAGAGCTCGAGCTCGACGTCGATGGGGACGCCGATCAGCGGGAGCAGCCCGCTCAGGAACTCACGGCTGCGGATCCACAGGTCGGGGTTGTGGACCTGCATGCCGTAGATGACGAACGTCACCTCCTGGTCGGTCGTGATCCGAGAGAGGTAGGGCTCGAGCGTCTCCTCGGCGCGCGGCTGGAAGGTGAAGGCCTCGGCGGGCGTGAGCCTGCGGCCGTTGACATAGACGCTGCGGATGTCGGTCTCCTGGCGCTTCCACGAGGCGCGGATGCCCTCGAAGGCCTCCTCGGGCGTGGCGATCAGGTCGGGCAGGACGTTCCGGAAGACTCCGGGCTTCTTCATCCAGTACTCCTGGACGAAGTGCTCCCAGAACCCCGAGGCAGGGGTGTACCTGGGGTGCTCGACAGGAGCGGAGACGCGGGGCAGAGACTCGAGAGCGGTGGTCACGATGGTCGGTACCTGCTTCAGAGTGAACGGTCCACCCCAGTGTAGCACCGTGCGGGCCCGCGGAACCGCTGGCTGTCCTTCAGGGCAGGGGCGAGGCGTCCACCGTCGGCTTGGAATCCGAGGGAGGCTCGGCTCGCGCCTCGGACGCCTGATTGAGCCGCTCGAGCCGAGGCGACAGCAGCGACGCCAGGCCCACCAGCGCGATGGTCAGCCCGATCAGCAGCACCAGGACGGCGAGCCCCCGGCCCGGCCCTACCCCGACGAGCCCGCCCAGGGTCGACGCCCAGGCTCCCGTGGGGAGCAGCAACGGCTCGAAGATCCGATCCACCAGAGGCCCCATCGCGGCATACGTCAGCAGGCCTGCGACGATGAAGATCGCCTGGCGCCCGGCGAACACCCTCCCCAGCCGGTCGGGTGGAACGATCTGCTGCCACACGCTCTGCCCATAGGCGACCGAGATGGTGCGCAGCGCCATGAGCACGAACGCGGCGCCGCTGATGACCCACGTGCTCTTCGTCCAACCGGTGAGCATCAGGACGAGTCCCGAGAGGACGCACATCACCTGAACGGGCCGGACCCGACGAGACGGCCCGCCCACGGCGACCATTCCCACACTGGCGACCAGCGCGCCCGCTCCCGCGAACGCGATCACCCGGCCCAGCTCGGGCGCGTCGGCGAGCGAGAGGACCATCGGACCGATCAAGCCCATCAGCATCGTCATGGCGATGTTGCCGATGAGCTCGAGCGCCAGGAAGGAACGCAGGCCGGGGACCTCCTTCAAGTAGGCCCAGGTGCGGCCCATCTCCCGGAAGCTGGAGCGCTGTCGAGTGGCCACGCTCTGCACCTGGGCCGGGGCATCCGCCGACGGGACCAGGGCCATCGCTCCGATGGCGAGCACGGCCAGGGCGAGGTTCAGCCAGGCCAGCCCTGCCAGTCCCAGGGATGCGAGGAGGAACCCGCAAGCGAGGGGGCCGAGGATCTCGCTGATGGCGATGGCCACCTGGAGCGCACCGTTGCGCCGAGCCAGCTCGCGGTCCGCGGCCCGGTGCGCCAGCAGGGCCAGCATCGGCGGCGACTGGATGAACTCGAACGCCGAGATCCCCGCGACGGCCACGTACATCGCCCAGAGCGCGATCTCCGACTTCAGGAACACCAGCGCCAGCGCGAGGCTGAAGATGGCCCAGCCGATCCGCTCGAGGAACAACGTCCGTCGCGGCCCCATGCGGTCCGTCAGGCTGCCCGCGATGGGCGCGAGGATGAGCCCTGGGGCAATGGCGAAGATCTGGGTGATGACGACCGGCGTCACCTGTCCGGTCTGCTCGAAGATGGAGACCCCGATCGCGAAGGTGAACATCGCCCCGCCGAACCAGGTCGCCAGCATCGACAGCCAGAGCCCGACCATGGTGCGGGACAGGAGCCTGCCGGAGGCTGGGGCTTCGGAGCCCTCTTGCCGGGTCTCTGTCATGGCCTCACTGGGACGGCTCTTGGACCGGGAGATCTCGAGCCACCATCTCCTCGAACGACTCGCGCCTGCGGATCAGCCGAGCCTGCCCCCGCTCATCCACCATGACCACGGCGGCGCGGGGAAAGGCCCAGGCGCTCTCGTACGAGAGGAAGTACGCGCCAGCGCTGGCGATGGCTAGCACGTCCCCGACCTTCAACTCGGGCAGCTCGAGCCCCTCGACGAGGACATCGGACGGCGTGCAGAGCGGCCCCGTCAGGGTGTAGCGGCGACGGTGCGGGCGCTGCTCGCCGACCAGGGAGATCTCATGACGCTCGCCTCCCATGGGCCGGGTGCCCGTCGAGGGCCCCGAGGTCGTGATCGCGTAGGTGACACCGCTGAACTCCTTCACGTCGAGCACCTCGAGCAACAAGGTCTGGGCCTCGCCCAGGAGCGCGCGGCCTGGCTCGACGATCAGCGTCGGGAGCGGAAGTGACTGGGCCTGGAACTCCTGGCGGATCGCCTTCCCGATCGCCTCCGCCACGGACGCGATGGAGTGGACGGGAGGCGTCCGCAGGAAGCGCGGCGTCTCTCCCGGCAGCAGGAAGCTGTAGGCGGCCTCCCATCGCGTCAGGCGCTGCACGGTGGGGACGCCGAACCCTCCGCCCAGATCCAACGTAGAGATCGTGACGCCGGCTTCGCGCCGCAGACGCGACGCGAGCTCCGCGAGGTCCTTGATCGCCTGCAGGTAAGACTCCGCTCCCGCGAGGTTGCTGCCAACCTGGACCTGGAAGGCCTCGAAGCGGAGCAACGGGTGCTTGCGGATCTCCTGCGCCGCTCGAAGGATCTGGTCCGGCTCGATGCCGAACTGGTTCTTCCATCCCCGAGTCGGACGGACCCGGCAGCCCAGCCGGAGCTCGCGGCCATGCGTGGACACCGCCTTCGCCACCGTGGCGATCTCGCCCGGGGAGTCGATGTTGAGCAGCCGGACGCCCGTGGCCGCGCAGCGGTCGATCAGCTCCGGCCGCTTCCCAGGACCATTGACGATCGTCTCCCCCGGAGGGACTCCCAACTGCCCGGCCAGCCACAGCTCGAACGGCGAGACGACCTCCGCGCCGATTCCCTCGGTGTGCAGGAGCTTCAGCACCTGGGGAACAGGGTTGGTCTTGAAGGAGACGTAGACCTCCGCCGGCTCATAGCTCTTGAGGAAGGCCTGCCGGAGGGCACGAGCGTTCTGGAGGAGCGCCTCGCGGTCGACTACGTGAAGCGGCGTGCCGAACTCCCGCGCGAGCGCGAGCCCATCGATGGCAGCCATCAACGGGCTCCGGGCGTTGGGGCACTCGGCCCGGGCAGCAGCGGACCGCGCAGGTGCAGCCACGTCAACCGCGGCCTGAAGCCGAGCTGCTCATTCAGGCGTCGCATCGCCGTGTTCTGGGCTTCGGGCTCGGCACGCAGCTCGCGCAATCCCGCGGCGCGCGCGGCCTGGATCTGCGCCGTCTTCAACGCCCGGCCGACCCCGCGTCGTCTCCAGTCCCGCCGCACCCCAGTCATCCGGTGCTCGGCGATTCCGGGCTCGGAGTCGTCCAGGAGCGCGTAGCCGATCACCTCGTCACCGGCGAACGCAACGAAGGACAGCTCGCGCAGGATGCCGGGCCCGAGCATTCGCCGCTGCCAGCCCTCGAGCGGGAGCGAGGCGATCGGCTCCGCGGTGGGGACGTCCTGGTCGATCTCGGTGGCAACCGGGTGAACGACCGGATCGAGCTCGGCGGCGTACGGCACCAAGCGCACGCCCTCCGGGCAGGAGTGCTCCACCCGCGCCTGATCGAGCGTGAGCGCCACCTCCTCCACTCGGAGCACCTCCTGGAACCCGCGCTTGCCGAGAAACGCCCTCGAGTCGGCGTCGTCGAGACGCACGATGGTGTAGAAGCCGGTCCTCCCGATCCGCTCCGCATGCCTCGAGACGGCGGCGAACAGCGCCGAGCCCACGCCGCGGTGACGATGCGCCTTCAACACACGGACGCTGACGAAGGCGACCCGCGCATCGCGGTTGTCGTGGAAGCGTCGGGCGGTGGCCGTCCCGACAGGTGCTCCGTCCACCACCGCGAGCAAGTCGATGCGGTCGTCCTGGCGCGTTTCGGAGAAGTGCTGCTCGCTCGAGATGGGCGTGTCCGGATGGATCTGGTTGCGGACGGCGATGTAGCGATCGCGCTCGGCGGCCGTCTCGACCGGAAGGATCTGGAGCATGCGGGCGGACATCAGAGCATCCGGCTTTGCGGTGCACAAGAAGTGCTAGCATCGCCCGGCTCTGCCAGCTCTGGATGATTCACGATGAGTTCCCCCCCGGGCGCAAACGAACCTGCGCGAGTCCCGACCCATGGAGCTTCCGCCGAGGCGATCGCACAGGCACTCCTGGCGGTGGAGGCGGGGCTCTCTCTCGAGTCGCTCGCCCCATCGTCGAGAGAGGCGGTGCGAGCGGTGCGCCCGCTCGTGCGTCCGCTGGGAGCGCGAGACGCGGGCTCCGCGTACGACCGGGTGGCCGAAGCCCTCGGTGCACCTGCCGTCTCAGCGGCACTGGCCGGCCTGGCGAGCGCGGTCCGGGACATCGGTCTGGCCACCGACAGCGCGCTGGTGGGTGAGCTCCTGAAGGATGGGGAGAAGGAGCGCAAGGACCTCAGCCGCGACGAGTACGATCTGCATCGCGACTGGGGCCTCGCCCTCTTGTGCCGATTCCACCGGTACTTCTCCGAGGGAGGCTTTCTCATCGAGCAGCTCGCGCTCTCTGGGACAGCGCCCAAGCAGGTCGGCGCCGGGGAAGCGCCAGACCGGATGCGTGCGCGCTTCGAGGCGAAGCTCGCGAAGTCCGCTCCGAACCTCCGGATCCTCACCTATACTGGCAGCGGAAGCGACGCGGTCAACGCGGTCTATGAGATCGCCCGAATCTGCGGCGAGCGACGCCTGGCCCGGTCCCGGATGCCGAACACGGGTGCATCCGGGCAGCGGAGCCCTGGCGTGGCCTTCTTCTCCCGCTCATATGGAGGAGGTCGTGGCCCTTCGCGCGAGATGAACCTGAATGGATGGCCCGACCTGAGACGCGGAGGGGCCTCTCCATACCGACTATGGGCGCCCAATCTGGACGGCAACGCTCCCACGGAGAGCCGGGTGCAGGAGGTGGAGGCGCTCGAGGAGCAGGCACTGCGGCGGATCCGGGAGCTGGCCGCGAGCACGGAGACGCCGCTCGGCGCCATCGTGATCGAGGTCGTGCAGGGGCCAGGCGGTGTGCTCACCTTCCGCGCCGACTTTCTCCGTCGCCTTCGAGCGCTGGCCGATGAGCTGGAGCTTCCCCTCATCGCGGACGAGGTCCTGACGTGCGGAGGCCGCACGGGGCGCTTCTTCTCGTACGAGCACTTCGATTTCATCCCGGACTACGTCACGTTCGCCAAGGGCCTTCAGGTCAACGGTATCGCGGTGGTCACGCGCCAGGGCCAGAAGGAGTCCCAGCGAGTCGAGAGTCTGGGCGACGACTTCGGAGTGGCGCACCCCATCGACTACCTGAAGGGAGAGAGAGTCCTCCAGGCGCTGGAGGACGACCGACTCATCGAGCGTGCCACGGAGGTGGGCCGGATCGTCTCGACGCTCCTCGCGACGATCCAGGAGTGGCACGGGAAGCCGCGCGAGGTGGGCGTTGCCGGGGCGATGCTGAACTGGCGCCGCCCTCCGGAGATCACCTATCTCGCGCTCAACGAGCCCATCTCGCCCATTCCGTTTGGCGAGACCGCGCCCATGGTCCGCGAGCGCATGCAGGTCGCACTCGACATCACCACCGGGGCCCTGGGCCGAATGTTCTGGGTCGCCAGCAGGTGGCAGCATGTCGGGGCGGGAGTTCCTCCGCTGGAGCTCCTCATGAACGTTCTGGGCGAACCGCCGGACCTTCGCGAGGAGTTGGCCAACCTGGAACCGGTCCGTGGCGAGGAACATGACGCCGTGCAGGTCGCACTGGCCACGCTGGCCGTGAAGGGTGGCCTGCCTCGTGACGCACTGGCTCCGCAGCTTGGGTCCGTGGTCGAACAGCTTCTCCAGACGGGAGAGAACCTCTCGCCCACGCGCTCGACGGAGGTGCTGACCTATCGCACGGTGCAGGCGGTCGGGATGGAGCCGGTGCGGAAAGCGCTGGAGGCGCTCGCGGCGGCAGTCGCGGTGGGAGTGGCTCGCCCTTCGACGACGTGGGCCCGCTCAGGCGCCAAGGTACCGCTGATCCATCCCTGCCATCCCGCCTTTCGGCGGGGAACGTTCGCGCTCGGAGCGTTGCTGGATGCGGGGCAGAACTACTCCCTCTTCCGGGGGGACTCGCCATCGGGAGCGCGGGCGCGCTTCGAGACGGTGCTCAAGGCCGCCGTTCCGAACCTCCGGCCCGTCGAGCCCGCCAACGATCCGTCGGAGGCAATCCGGCTGATGTTCGAGCTTGCGCGCGAGCTGGGCCTCCGCCGACTGGGCGTGAGCGAGATCGACGCCCTCGGCGGACGAGAGCCCAAGCCCGCTTTCTTCTGGGGCGGCAGGGGCGCCGGGCGAGGCCCCGGTGCCGCGCTGCGCTCGGAGGCTCTCGCACGGAGCGCCGGAGCAGAGCCCCTGAGCACCTACGCCCTTCCTGATCCGACGTTCCGTCCGGGTGACGCCAGCAGCCTCCAGGCCATGTCCCGCGTGGAGGAAGCCGAGCGTGCGGCGCTGGAACGGATTCGCCAGCTCGCCAGCGATCCGGAACATCCCCTCGGAGCGATCTACCTCGAGCCGGTTCGAACCGAACGGGAGCTGCGCTTCCATCGCCCCGAGTTCTTGCGCAACCTGCGAGCCCTCGCGAATGAGCTCAAGATCGCGATCATCGCGGACGAGCTCGACACCGCGGGGGGCCGCGCCGGCAGCTTCTTCGCATTCCAGCGGACGGAGCTGGTTCCCGACTACGTCGTCTACGGTGGCCTTCCCCAGTGCGGCGTCGCCTTTATCGAGCGCGCGGGGAACGACTCCCTGCGCATCAAGAACCTGGGCATGACGACGGCCGGAGGTACCGCCGCCGACTACCACGCTTCCGCAGAGATCCTCCGGGTGGTGACGGAGGAGCACCTCTGGAAGCGCGCCCTGCGGGCCGAGCGGGCCGCCAGGCAGGAAGGGCTCCCCGCCTTCGGAGCGCTGGTGGAGCGAGCGGGTGAAGTCGTCACGCAGCCGCTGGACACGCTGCCGCCCTGCCCCGACTAGAGGCGCGGCCCAGCCATGGAGGTGCCCGGCGAGCGGACCGGTCGCGAACTGGTATGACAAGCAGACCAGTTCGAACGAGAACTTCTTCGGACCTGTCTACGCCTTCCGGAGCCCCACGACCTCTCCGTAGCCACCGGGGATGAAGAACTGGTGCGAGTCCATGCCCATGATGCGCAGCGCGGTCGTCACCACGTCCGCGGACCTGGGCACGCGCTTCGACGGCTGACCGGTCTCCTCGATGATGTCCACCGGGACGCCGAGCCCACGCGGGGTGTACGAGCCCACCTGTCGATTCCCCGCCACGTTCCCTCCCGCGAAACAGACCGAGGTGTAGGGGTGGTGGTCATCCGGCAGGGAGTAGGTGCCGTCGCTGTTGCGCGAGGCCCAGCTGCGGCCGAACTCGCTCATCACCAGGACCAGCGTGTCATCGAGCAGCGTCTTGCCCGGCTTGCCAGGAGCAGGCGCGGCCTTGAGCTCGCCCAGGAAGCGCGCGACGCAGTCCATCAGCCCTCGGCCATGCGCGCAGCTATAGCCATGGCCCATGCCGTTGTGGGTGTCGAAGTCGAGCTTCAGAGAGACGTGCACCGAGGTGCAGAGGTCCGACTTGAGCAGGCGCAGCGCGAGATCCATCCGCGGGTCGAGCCCGGTGAGGTGGAAGTTCGCGAGCCCGAAGGTGTACGTGAACGACTCGCTCAGGTAGCTCGACAGGTATGCGGGACGGTTCGTCTTCAGCGTGTCGATACCCTTGGTGCCCTCCAGCATGGACACGACATCCGTCGCCAGCACCCGCGAAACCGACGACAGCGAGCCATGTAGCCCTTCCAGGTAGCTGTCCACCTTCGCCGTCGAGCGGTCCATCAGCTGCTGGGCGCGCGAGAGCGAGAAGCGCTCCACGGTGGTCGTCTTGAGGGTGCTCCCGGTGGGTTGGCCGCGCGCGTTCAGCTCGGGACCTTCGGTGCGCGCATCGAGCCCCCTCCACCAGGCATTGTCCTCGGGTTTCGCGGAGAGCAGCGGCCTGAGCGCTTCGATGGACGGAACGCTCACGGGCGAGGCGTGCGAGGGCAACCCCATCCCGACCGGCATCCCGCGCTCACCGGTGACGACCACGAACGGCAGCGGCCGGCTCTCGCGGTACTTCTCGTACAGGTGATTCGCGATGACCGAGTGCACCGCGGGCGCCCGGTAGTCCGCGCCGGCGACACCGCACATCGAGGAGATGAACGCGCTCGCGTGATCGTTGGTACCCTGGTCGATGCCGTGCAGCACACTCAGCTGCTCATGCAGCGCGAAGTGCGAGAAGCCGTACATGAGCGGGCTGTAGCTGCCGCGCGCCGCGGGGTCCGCCGGGTTCCACGACTGCCAGGTTCGCAGCGGCTTGTACGGACCGTTCGGCGCCGCGAGGTTCACCACCTGGCTCGCCGTGAAGAAGGCGGGCTCGCCGCTGTAGCCGCCGGGCGCGGGGATACAGAGCGGAATGTCCGCGTCATCCAGTGGGGTGAAGTAGTACGCGGGCCGGTAGCCCCCCGGGATGTAGAGCACCGCGAGCCGGGAGGGAGCGTCGGTGTCCGCGGCGGCGTGCGCGACGCTCGAGCCGAGCAGCCCGGCGCGTTCGAGGAGCGCGAACTGTCCGGCTCCGAGGGCCCACTTGAGCAGCGTGCGACGAGAGGTGTTCGTCATGGTGTCCTCGGCTCAGTAGGTGATCCACAGCGGGTGACGGACGAGCGCCGCGCAGGTGCCAATCCAGGCAAGGCGCGTGCTCTGCGCCTCGAGCGGGAGATAGACCTGGGTGTACAGCGCCTGCGCCTCCGCTTCCGAGGGAGGCTGTCCGAGCATGCGCAGGTAGAGCGCGCGCAGGTTCCTCTGCACCGCGTCCGGGTTCTTGGTCGAGGTGTCGGCCAGCGTCACGTGGCGCAGCACGGCCTTGTTGCCGCTCTTGTCCACCGCTCGGGCGCACCAGGCTTGCGACATCTGGACCAGCGCCTGCGCGGCGGAGGGACCGAAGCTCACGTCCCGCTTGCGGTACACCAGCGAGTTGCCTCCTCCGAGCGACTCGAACCGCTCGGTGGCGCGTGAGTCGGAGATGTACGCGCCCGAGATGCCGGGCGACCAGTCCCCGGGCCACACGAAGAACCTGCCGCCGTTCACGGTGTACGCACTGTCACGCCAGTCTGGGGCGCTGGTGCTGACGAAGTCCTCGAGCGAGAGCCCGAGCTGGGCCATCAGGCTCACGACCATCTCCTCGGCGGACAGCCGGCGGACGTGGAACTCTTCCGGAGCCGGAGTCTCCAGCTCCGCGGGCGGGGCGGGCAGATCGCGGATCCAGGCCTCCACCTTCTCGACCGTCAGCGTGACGCGGCCGTTGGTGACGAGCTCGCTGTAGGGCTGACCGGGCGGCATCTGGGGATAGCTTCCGGGTGCGACGCCCTTCAGCAGCTGGATCAGCATGCTGTTCTCGGGCTCCCCACGCTTGACGTACTTCTCGTTGTACACGAGCCCGGTCTCGAACGCGGTGAGCGAGGCGAAGAACGGCTTGTTGCCGGTGAGGTGGCAGCCCTCGCACGCGGGCGCGAGCGCGAGCCGGATCTCGTCGTTCTTGCCCTTGGCCTCGCAGCTGTCGCCCCCTGGCTGCTCCTCCTGGGGCGTCCTCGAGTCCGTGGAGTCGGCCGAGCCGAAGCAGGCCCCCGTGGAGAGCGCCAGGGAGGCCAGCGCCGCGGCCCCCAGCATCGAACGCAGCGTGCTCATCACAGGCCCCTCCGCAGCTCGGGCTGTTCGAAGAGGTATCGGATGAAGGGCCGGAGCTTGCGGTCGCGCGCGACGAACTCCCGGGCGAGCTTGTCGATGAAGCCCTTCTCGGTAGCCGGGTTCAGCTGCCGGCCGATGAACATCGCGTAGAGCCTGCGCGCGGTGCAGCGGTCGAACTCTCCCGAGCGGACCAGGAGCTTTCCGAACCCGAGCGGGCCCATCGTGCCGTCGCCATGCTCACCGAGCAGCGTGTACGACTCGGGCATCGTGTCGAGCAGCACCGCCTCCGGGTTGGCCTTGAGCTGCTCGGGGGTGACCGGAGTCAGCATGGTGTTGGGAAGGAACGCGTTCTTCCAGCGGAACCCCGGTGTGCTGCCGGTGTGCGGATACTGCCCGGACAGCCACTCCTTCGTGACGCGGTGACGGCCCACGCCTGGGATGAAGGGCCAGGGGACGTAGTAGCTCTGGAACGGGCTGAAGTCCCAGCGCTTGAAGGAGATGGCCGCGGGATCGAGCGTCTTGTGGCAGTGCAGGCACGTTCCGCCGGTCGCGGGATCGGTCTCGAGCGGAGGGAAGTGCACGTCCGCGGGAGGCGGCGAGAAGCTCTGGCAGGCGAACATCTCCAGGAAGCGCGCCGCGCGGACGCGCTCGCGCGGGAACGAGGACATCGCGCCCATCATGGTCAGCACCCCGGCGGTGGGAATGCCCTTGGGCGCCTCGGTCGTGGTGCGGGGATCGTAGCGGTAGGTGCGCTCGAGACTGCCGGAGCGCGTCCGGTTCTCGGTGAGCGAGAGGTGGAAGGGCTCCAGCTCCTCGACCACGAACTCGCGCCACGCCTGCGGATCGTTCGGCGTCGGGTGCATCGGGTCGCGGGGGGCGTCGCCCACGTCCGGGCGCCACCACGTCGTGTTCGCGTCCAGCGCGGCGCTGCCCATGTGCCGGCCGAAGCGCACGTAGAGCGCACGCAGCCAGTTGGTTCCGACCGAGTAGTTGCCGATGACGAGGTCCGAGAGCGGCCGGTCATGCCACGCCAGGTGCGCGAACAGGCGCGCGGGCTCCTCGTACGGATGGCGCCGTTGAAGGCGCAGGTCATGGGTGCCCAGGGTGTGCAGGCCGACGAGCGGCGAGCACCACACCAGGTTCTGTCCGCAGCCGCAGCCGCTGGGCAGAGAGGGGTCGTAGTAGCCGCCGTTCGCGATGCCGCAGTCGACCTGCTGCCCATTGGAGTCGGTGATGTGGGTCGTGGAGGTGCCGGCCTTGCCGAGCACCTGGACCGTCGTACCCGGCGCCCACCAGGGCTCGACGGTGTTCACCTCGGGCACGGCGGGATTGCCGGCTCCATCCTTGTCGTTGCACTGCTGGCCCGAGTCCCTCTCCCGGAACTCGTTCGTATGGTAGTACGCGCCCGGGTGCAGGCTGTTGCTGGGGCACGTGAAGAGGTGGCCGGACATGTCGCCCTGGTACGCGTCACCAGCCGCGCCGGTGGTGTACGCGCCCACCGCGAGCCACTCGTGTCCGAAGCGCACCATCCGCTCGTAGAACTTCGGCGAGGCGAGCACCTCCTCGAGCGTCGAACGCAGGAGCGATTCTCGCGCCTCGGACGTGGCCGCGGTCGCCATCGCTTCGTACTGCTCGACGGTCGGCGTGGTCCCGGTGAGCCCGAGCACGATGCGCCGCAAGACGCGCGTGTCGCTCATCTGGTCGTGAAGAACCTCGGGCTGAGGCTGCTCGGGACCGCATTGCTGGGCGTAAGCCTCGGCCCCCATGAGTCCGGACATCACGAGGAGCACGGTCAATATGGCCGCACTCTTCCGTTGCAGTGGCGCATGCATATCCGAAAACACTAGTGAGCCGATTGTTGAGTGGCAAAGGGTTTGCGAGCGCCCGGGAGTAGGTGGGCGGCTCCGCGACGTCATCGGAGACCTGCTGGGGCTGGACCGCTCCCTGCACGCCCGCTTCAAGCAGTGGTCGGATGACATGATGGCGGCCATGACGGCCACCCACACGCCGGGGTCGGCCGTCCGTATCCGGAAGAGCTTCCAGGACATGGAGGGCTACCTGCGAGAGGTGCTGGCGGCAGGTCAGCGCCAGCCGCGGGACGACATGGCCACGGAGCTTCTGAGGGCGGAGGTGGATGGCAAGCGGCTCGACCCGGGGAGGCCAGACCGGACGCGGGCCACCCAGGAGTGCTGCTCTCCCTGCTTCCCAACGCGTTCAGGGGTATGGTGGGGGCATGCAGTTCGACTGGGAAGCTCCGCGGATCAAGAGCACCTTCATCTTCTCGAGCCTCATCCCTGGGTTGATGAGCCTCGTCGCCTATAAAGGTGATCTGCCCTGGGCATGGGCCGCGCTCCTGGCTGTGCCGAGCGGCATCATCGGAGGCTTCCTCTTCGGGGCGGGGTGGAAGAACAGTTTTCTCTACAGCATTCCCTCGATCGTAACGTCGCTCGCGACGGTCGGAGTCGTGTGGCTGGTCATCCGCTGGCAGCCATCGGTGCCTTTCATCGAGATGGTGCTCTGCCAGCTGGTGGCCGCCGTCGGCACGTTGCCGCTGTGGAGGTACTTCTACCAACGGCTCGAAGCACAGGAGGATCCGCAGGCTGTGCGTCTCGCCGCCTGGAAGGCTGCGACACGCCGGGATGACTGAACCTGGGCGGTCCGGCAGCCTCCTCCCTTGTGCGTGGGAGTTCGTCAGTTCCTGGTTCAGACAGCAGTTGGCAATGGTCGAAGCTGTCCAGCTTTCACACGAGAGGAAGGCCGTGAATGGAAGAGCCTAAAAACTTCTCCGTCCTCCTGAGGCTTCAAAAGGTGACGACCCAATACGCATACGTCCTGGTGCCAGTCACCGAGACAGTTCTCGGGCCTGCCGACGCGGAAGGGCAGCGGAGGATCGACCCGGAGAAGTTCACGAGGGAAGGAGTGAAGAACCGGTCATCCAGCCTCACCCGTTACAAACGCCACTCCCGCCAGACTACCAGGCCAAGAACTTCTGGGAGTGAAGGGAGGCCCCGCTGAACTCCAAGCCGGCTTACTTCCGGACCACCTCTCCTTCCACCCAGGTCCTCCACGCGGCCGGGTCTTCTCCCAGATCACGCCCCGCCAGGGCCCGCAGCGCGAGCAGGGCCCCTTCCCGGTCCGTCCGCTGCCGCATGGCCACCATCTCCAGCAGCACAGGTCCAGCGTCCAGCAGAGCGGCGCGCCGCAGGCTCGGGTCCTTCTCCACCACGGCGCCGAGCAGAACCGAGGCCTTGTTGCGATCCGCCGAAGCAGGGCCACGCAACGCACGCAACACCGGCGCGAGCGGCACGATGGCCTTGGAGGCTCCGCGCTGCGTCTGCCAGAGAACCCGCATCGCGTTGTTGCGCACCGCGACGCTCGGGTCCCGCATGGAAGGAATGAGCGCCTCCGCTACCTCCTCGCGCGTCCGTCCATAGGCCAGCAGGAATGGCACCCACGAGCGGCGGCCCTCGTCCTTATCGGTGCGCAGCACACGCACCAGCGCCTCGAAGTGGGCGGGCACGCCGGTGATGAAGCGCGCTTCCAGGGGAGCGAGCGTGGGATGGCCGAAGCCCGCTCCACAGTGGAAGGCCCTGCAGGGGCCTTCTCCCATGGGCAGTTGCCCTGCACGGTACAGCGCTCCGGCCTGCGCCTCGTAGGCGGCCCAGGCGGCAACCAGCCCCTCAGGGTCCTCCGGAGCACCGTCCGGGGCGGGAGCAAAATCGAGGCGCCACTCATCCCCGACATCCACCAGGTTCACCGTCACCTCCACGGTGCGGGTGTCCTCGTAGTTGGTAATGCCGCAGCGAACGTCCGCGAATGCAAAGCGCGACAGGAGGCGCTCCTTGCCAAGCCTCGCCTCCCGATGAAGCTCGCCACTCGACAGGTCCACATCCCGGCCCTCGGGAACACCGAAGGCGGCGAGCAGTTCCTCGCGCGAGTAGCGATGGGAGCCGAAGACATCGACGCTCGCCAGCCGATAGCGTGAGGGCGCGGCGGCCGGAGCCGCGTCAGAGGCCGCCCTGACTCGGGAAGATGGGGCACAGCTCGCCAGCAATGCTAGTGCAACCCACAGAGGCGTTGAGTTCATGCCCACAATCAACCACGACCGACATGGCTCCAGGAACGCCACCGGGACATGCGTCCATCGCCCATGCTCCCGTCCCCGGACAGATCGAGATCAGCAGCCCATGGAGAAGACGTTTCGGAAGCGTCCGTCCACCGCGCGACGCGGGGTTGCCATCTGCGTGTCACCCGCGTGTCACAAAGGGATGGCGTCTTGTGACGCTCTGGCAAACACCGGGGGCGGTCCGTTGCGGACCCATTTCCGCTCCTGTAACGGGGGCGCCACATCCAGGTCGGAGCGCCCCCGCTCCGCTGTGATGCCGACGCGTTATGACTCTCATTCCTGCGTACCGACCTCTCTTCCGCGCCCTGCTGTCCGCTTCGCTCCTGCTGGCTCCCGCCGTCCACGCCCAGCAGGAGGCCGCTCCTCCCGCCTCCACTTCCGAGCCCACGCAGCCCGAGGCCACCCAGCCTCCCCAGTCTCCGCAGCCTGCCGAGTCTCCGCAGCCTGCCGAGGCCGTGCCCGCTCCCGCCACGCCTTCCGCCGAGGCCGCGCCGCCCGCCGAGGCCAAGAAGGAGAAGGAGACGTCCTGGTACGACCGCATCAAGCTCCGCGGCTACACCCAGTTCCGCCACAACCGGCTGCCGAGCTTCCGTAAGAACGACGAGCTGGTGAACGACCAGGGCGACCGCTACATCGGCGCCAACAACAACTTCGGCATCCGACGCGCGCGCATCATCATCTTCGGGGACATCACCGACCACGTCTCCATCTACATCCAGCCGGACTTCGCGTCGGTCATCGGCGACCAGTACCACGTGGCCATCCTCCGCGACCTGTACGCGGACGTCTTCCTGGACAAGAAGAAGGAGTTCCGGCTGCGAGTGGGCCAGTCCAAGGTGCCGTTCGGCTTCGAGAACCTCCAGTCGAGCCAGAACCGCGCCCCACTGGACCGAAACGACGCCCTCAACAGCGCGCTCAGGGACGAGCGCGATCTGGGCCTGTTCGGCTACTGGGCTCCGAAGGAGATTCGCGAGCGGTTCAAGCTCCTGGTCGACAGCGGGCTGAAGGGCTCGGGCGACTACGGCGCGGTGGGGCTCGGCATCTACAATGGCCAGAACGCCAACCGCCCCGAGCGCAACAACAACGTGCACGTCGTCGGTCGCGTGGCCTGGCCCTTCCTCTTCGGCAAGCAGTTCGTCGAGGTCAACGCCGCCGGGTACTACGGCAAGTACAACGTCACCGTCACCCCGCGCGATGGCGCGCCCTATGAGCTGGCGGGCGGCAAGAACGACCTTGTGGACGCCCGCGCCGCGGCGGCCCTGGTCATCTACCCGCAGCCCATCGGCCTGGTCGCCGAGTACAACATCGGCAAGGGGCCCGCGCTGGGGCAGGACGAAGAGAGCTTCGTCATCGACAGCCGCCGGCTGAACGGTGGCTACGTGCAGCTCATGTACAAGCTGGACGGCGTGGTCGGCCAGTCGCTGCTGCCCTATGTGCGAGGGCAGCTCTACAAGGGCGGCAAGAAGTTCGATACGAACGCCCCCCGCTACGACATCCGCGAGCTGGAGCTGGGCGTGGAGTGGCAGATCATCAAGCCCTTGGAGCTGACGGTCGCTTACATGATCTCCGACCGCACCTCCTCGCGCTACCCGTACGAGAAGGAGCGGGGAGACGTGACGCGCGTGCAGCTCCAGGTGAACTACTGAGCGCGGCGACTCCCGGAGGGCCCTGCACCGCCCTCACGGGAGACTCTCGAGGGACTCCTCTATCGCCCGAGCGAGCGTCCTGGGGTCCACGGCGTGCGTCTGTCCCTCCAGCGTACGGTGGCGCGCGTTCGGGATGGCACGTGTCAGGGTCTGAATCGCCTCGCGCATCCAGCCCGGGCTCGCGCCTCCCTCCATGACGAGTGCCGCCGCTCGGACGGCCGGCACCTCGGCGAGACGCGAGGGTCCTCGGGCCGTGATGAGCAGGTCGTAGCTGAGTGTGTGGGCGAGCCGTTCGAGGCCCGCCCACATCGGTGACCTGCGCATCTGTTCGACGGCGGGCGCGGGTACCTGCATCACCTTCGTGAAGTACAGCTCGACTGCCTCCGAGCGGCGATTCCCCGCGGCGGCATCGTCGAGCTGCTTCGCCAGGCGCTCGAAGGAGCTAGCCCGGCCCGCCTCAAGAATCACCGGAGGCTCATAGAGGACGAGCTTCGGTATCGGGAGTCCGTGGACGGCGGCATCCAGGGCGAGCAGGGCGCCGGACGAGTTGCCAAAGACCGAGGCCGACCCGCCGGCCGCGGTGAGCAGCGCCGCGAGGTCCTCGATTTCACGACCGGGCGCGTCGGGCGGAGTGTTGTCGCTGCTCCCACGGCCGCGCCGGTCGTAGCTGAACACGGTGAATCGATGTGCCAGCAGGGCGGCCAGGGGTGTCCCCGACGCGGGGGCCGAGCGGTCGCAAAACGCTCCACCGACCAGGATGAGCGGTGGGCCCTTGCCCGTGGTCTCGAACGCAATGGAAGTACCGTCGGCGGACCTGACTGTGTGGCTCTTCATGGCGGCTCCTCTAGGACGCGGCAGAACCCGGGTGATAGCCGTGCGTGCGGAACGGGACGTCGAGCTCTCGGCAGACCTCGGTGACGACCTCGGGGGCGTGGTAGTAGTTGCGCAGCCGCGCAATGCGGTCGCCGTCCAGCTCCACCCGGACGACGGTGTGCACTTCCTCCCCCGACCACCAGAGCAGGAGCCATTCGCCCCGGTGTGCGCGGAGCTCGCAACGGGGAGGGGCCACGAGCTCGAATCCACCCTCGGGACAGCCGAAGAGCGTTCCCTGTAGCGAGCCGGCCCTGACTGCCTTGCTCCCGGATTCGATCTTGAAGCCCGGGTACTCCAGGATCGCCGTGTCCAGGAGGAGCGCCGTGAGACGGTCGAGGTCCCGGGCGTTGAAGGCCGCGCAGAAGGCGTCGAGGACGGCGGGCGCCACGGGAGCCAGCCTGTCCGGATCGGGCGTCACCAGCCTGGACCTTCCCCTGTGCAGGGCTGCCTTGATGGCTCCGGTCGTGGTGGTCAGCGCCTCGGCGATCTCCTCGAGCGAGAGCCCGAAGGCATCCTTGAGCACGACCGCTGCGCGTTCCTGCGGCGACAACTGGGTGAGCAGCGTTCCAGCGGCCTCACGCGTCGCGCGGGGCTCGGCGCTTGCCGCCGGTTCCGGGACCTCGGGGCCGGCGGTGAGCGGCACCTCTCCCGCTTGCCGAGCCCGGTTGAGCCACAGGTTGGAGGCAACACGAAAGAGCCACGCCCGCGGGCTTCGCGGCGGTTCCGCCATGATGGCGAGAGTCGCGAACGCCCGGGCGAGCGTCTCCTGGACCATGTCCTCGGCATCCCAGGGGCTGCGCGTCAGATGCCGGCAGTACCGGTAGAGCTCCGGGCGAAGCGGCTCATAGGTATCGAGGAAATGGCGCCAGGACGCCTTGACGGCATCGCCCAGCGGGTCAGGAAATCCCGTGCTCATGCAGGAGAGACACGCGAGAGGCGAGAAAGGATACGGGCCTGCTCGCGGCCGCCGGGGCGCAGCCCCTGGCTCCGTCAGAAGGATTCCGAGCACCGGGGGAAAAACGAAAGCCCTGGAGTTTCAGCGGAAGTCCGCGAAACTCCAGGGCTTTTGATGGTCGGGGAGACAGGATTTGAACCTGCGACCCCTTGGTCCCGAACCAAGTGCTCTACCAGGCTGAGCCACTCCCCGATATGTACGCCCTTCCGCCGGAGACAACGCTCGGGCCGGCAGAAGTGGCGGCGGATGTACCCGACCCGCCCGGCTGAGTCAACGCCTCTGGATCTCCTTTTCGTTCCCTTCTCAGCCCTTGATAGCCAGGGGTCTGGCTCACCCCACGGGTCCCTGTCTACCCGGCTGCTCCTCCTCCAACCCTTCGGAGTTCCTCGCCTTCCCTCTGGGAACAGTCCTTGCTCTGCCCTTCCGCATGCCCGAGCCCGTTGTTCTGATCTCCGACGATGAGCCCTTGCTCGTGTCCGCCCTCGCTCGCGAGGGCCGCCGATCAGGGCTGACCTGCCTCACGGACACCACCGCGGACCATGTCCTCGAGCTGGCGCGCAAGCACCACCCCGCCGTCATCATCCTGGACATCTACCAGCGGCGCGACGGCAGGGATCTCCTCGCCCAGCTCAAGCAGGACCCCGAGACGCGCGACAGCAAGGTCGTCATCCTCAGCGCCGTCGAGGACCAGCACATGCGCCACCAGTGCTTCGAGCTCGGCGCGGATGCCTACGAGGTGAAGCCCTTCAACGTCACCTTCATGCCTCGCATCGCCCGGCTCGTCGCCGACAGCACCCGCGCCGCTCCCTCCGTGGCCTGAAGCGCTGCCTCACCCCTGCTGAGACGCCGGGCGCAGCGAGCGGATGGCCTGCGCGTAGTCCTTCGCGCCAAACACATACGAGCCCGCCACCAGCACGTTGGCGCCCGCCTCCACCACCCGCTTGGACGTCTCGGCGTTGATGCCGCCGTCCACCTCGATGTCCACCTTCAGCCCGCGCGCGTCCAGCATCGCTCGCAGCCGGCGCACCTTGTCCACCGCGCCCTCGATGAAGCGCTGCCCCCCGAACCCCGGGTTCACGCTCATCACCAGCACCATCTCCACCTCCCCCAGCACCTCCTCCACCGCCGACAGCGGCGTCGACGGGTTCAGCACCACCGCGGGCCTCGCTCCCACGTTCCGGATGTGCTGCAGCGTCCGGTGCAGGTGCGGGCTCGCCTCCACGTGCACCGTCAGGATGTCCGCCCCCGCCGACGCGAACGCCTCGATGTACCTCTCCGGCTCGACGATCATCAGGTGCACGTCCAGCGGCCGGGTCGCCACCCGCTTGATCGCCTCCACCACCACCGGACCGATGGTGATGTTCGGGACGAACCGGCCATCCATGACATCCACGTGAATCCAGTCCGCTCCCGCGGCCTCCACGGCGCGGACTTCCTCCGCCAGACGACCGAAATCACAGGACAGGAGCGAGGGAGAGATGAGGACGCGGCGGCTCATGGTGAGCCCGCTTCATAGCCGCTCCGGGTTTGCAACGGTACCGGACATTCCTGGCCTCGAAGCCAATAGGACTCCCGCCCTCCGAGCAGAGAGGCAGCCAGGCAGGCTGGTCCCACACCCATCGTGCTACAACGGGGTGCGTTCCTGCCCTCTCCCACCACCTCCGGAGTCGCTCCCAGGTGCTTTTCACGTCCGACGAAACCGCTCTGACCCGACGTCTCCAGAAGCTCACGTCCATCCTGGACGTGACGAAGGCGATGAGCGCCGAGCGCGATCTCGACCTGCTGCTGCCGCTCATCATCTACGAGGCCTCCAAGGTCGTCGAAGCGGACCGCTGCTCGCTCTTCATCCTGGACCGTGAGCGCAACGAGCTGTGGAGCAAGGTCGCCCAGGGCTCCAAGAACGAGATCCGCCTCCCGGTGGGCAGCGGCATCGCCGGCCAGGTGGCCTCCACCGGCGCCACCATCAACATCCCGGACGCCTACGCGGACGACCGCTTCAACCGCTCCTTCGACATCTCCAGCGGCTACCGCACGCAGACCATCCTCTGCGTGCCCATGCGCGACGCCAACGGTGAAGTCACCGGCGTCATCCAGGCCCTCAACAAGCGCAGCGGCCGCATCTTCGACGCCGAGGACGAGGAGCTGCTGCTCGCCCTGGGCGCCCAGGCCGCCGGCGCCATCGAGAACGCCCTGCTCCACGAGGAGATCAACCGCCTGTTCGAGGGCTTCGTCTCCGCCTCCGTGGTGGCCATCGAAGCCAGGGATCCGTCCACCGCCGGCCACTCCGGCCGCGTGGCCAACCTCACCGTGGAGCTGGCCCAGGCGCTCGAGCACCTGTCCACCGGCTCCTACGCCAACACCCGCTTCTCCGCCGTGGAGATTCAAGAGCTGCGCTACGCCTCGCTGCTCCACGACTTCGGCAAGGTGGGCGTGCGCGAGCCGGTGCTCGTCAAGGCCGAGAAGCTCTACCCCCACGAGCTGGACATGCTGCGCTCCCGCTTCCAGATCGCTCGCAAGGATCTGCAGCTACAGAGCTACCGCCGCCGGCTCGGCGCCGTGAAGCTGCGCGGCGACAAGGCCCTGGCCGAGATCGACGCCGAGGAGGATGAGCGGCTGCTGGTCGAGCTCAAGCAGCTGGACGAGGTGCTCGACTTCGTCCTCACCTGCAACCGCCCCACCGTGCTGGCCCAGGGCGGCTTCGAGCGCCTCATCGAGCTGCGCAAGCTCACCTTCAACGACGCCAAGGACCAGGCCCAGCCGCTGCTGCTCGAGAATGAAATCCGCTCGCTCTCCATCGCCCGCGGGACGCTGTCCGCCGAGGAGCGCAAGGAGATCGAGAGCCACGTCGAGCACACCTACCGCTTCCTCTCGCAGATTCCCTGGACGCGCACCCTGCGCCGCGTGCCGGAGATCGCCTACGCCCACCACGAGAAGCTCGACGGCACCGGCTACCCGCGCGCCATCCCCAGCAAGACCATCCCCGCCCAGTCCAAGATGATGGCCATCTCGGACATCTACGACGCGCTCACCGCCTCCGACCGGCCCTACAAGAAGGCCGTGCCCCACCAGCTGGCGCTCGACATCCTCGGCAAGGAGGCCAAGGCCGGCCAGCTCGACAGCGAGCTGCTCACCGTCTTCATCGAGGCGGAGATCCCCCGCAAGGCCCTGGGCGCGGTGAAGTAGCGCCCCGCGTCACGGCAAGGGCTGGCGCTCTGTCGCAAGCCTTTGGCGTCCTGCCGTAAACCGGAATTCCATGATCCGGCAGACTGTGCGGGTCATGGTCCAGGCGCTGTTTACGAAGCAGTTCGTCACGCTCTCCTCCGACAAGCAGCGATTCCACGACGTGATGCGCGACAGCTTCGGCGCCGGGTATGACGTCCGCAAGGCCGAGCGGTACCGCCAGCAGGCCCTCGAGGGCGACTTCAGCTGGCTGCCTCCCGTCAGGTGGGTGGACTCGCAGATCCTCCTGGGGGCTCGCGGCGCGTACTACCCCGAGTTCGGCACCGTGTTCCTCGACCGCGCGCTGCAGCGCTTCCCGTCGCTGGCGGCGGCCACCTTCGCCGAGGAGGCCGGCCACGTGCTCGACTCGCTGCTCAACGCCGAGGAGGCCCAGGGCAACCGGGGCGTGCACTTCCGGCGTATCCTCGACGGCTCGGGGCTGGCGCAGGCCCGGCTCGCCTAGAGCCACGGGCCCACGCCCTTCCCGCCCACCACTTCCTCCCGCGCCGGGGGCTCAGCCCCCGATGGTGTGCAGGCGCAGGCTGTTGATCTTGCCCGGCTGTCCCACCGGCGCGCCGAAGACGATCACGATGCGATCGCCCGTCCGCGCCAGCCCGCGCGTGAGCAGCTCCTCCTCCACGCGGCGCACCATCGCCTCGGTGTCCTGGATGGGCTCCAGCACCCGCGGCACCACGCCCCACAGCAGCGCCAGCCGACGGCGGACCTCCTGGTTCGGGCTGAAGGCGATGATGGGCACCGGCGGCCGGTAGTGCGCCAGCAGCCGCGCCGTCACGCCCGACAGCGTGAAGGCCGCGATCAGCGTCGCGCCGCTCGCCTCCGCCGCCTGGCAGGCCACCCGGGCGATGACGTCCGGGAAGTGCGCCGGCAGTCCCAGCGGCGCCTCGATGATGCGCCCCAGGCGCTGCGCCCGCCCCGCCGACTCGGCCGCCAGGACGATGCGCTCCATCATCTGCACCGACTCGATGGGGTACTTGCCGCTGGCCGTCTCGCCCGAGAGCATCACCGCGTCCGCCCCGTCGAACACCGCGTTGGCCACGTCGCTGGCCTCGGCGCGGGTGGGGCGCGGGTTCTCGATCATCGAGTTCAGCATCTGCGTGGCCACGATGACGGGCAGGCCGCGCTGGTTCGCGCGCCGGACGATGTCCTTCTGGACCGCCGGCACCTCCTCGGGCGGAATCTCCACGCCCAGGTCTCCGCGCGCCACCATCACCCCGTCCGTCTTGTCCAGGATGGCGTCCAGCCGCGCGATGGCCTCCGGCTTCTCCAGCTTGGCGATGATGGGCACCGTGCGGCCCACCTCCGCCATCGCCTGGCGCGCCGTGTCCATGTCCGAGGGCTGGCGCACGAAGGACAGGGCGATGAAGTCCACGCCCGCCTTGATGCCGAAGATGAGGTCCTCGCGGTCCTTCGGCGTCAGCGCGTCCGCGCGCACCGCCACGCCCGGCAGGTTGATGCCCTTGTTGTTCTTCAGCGTGCCGCCGACGATGACCTGCGTGCGCAGCAGCTGCTTCTTGTCCGTCTCGATGACCTTGAGCTCCAGCAGGCCGTCATCCAGCAGGATGCGGTCCCCGGGGTTCACGTCCTGAGCCAGATGCGGATACGTGGTGGAGACGATGTCGTCGGTCCCCTTCACGCTCTCGTCGGTGGTGATGGAGAAGGTGGCCCCCTCCTTCAGCTCCGTGCTGCCGGTGATGAAGCGGCCGGTGCGGATCTTCGGGCCCTGCAGGTCGCCCAGGATGCCCACCGCCTTGCGGACCTTCAGGGAGGCCGCGCGCAGCTTGGCGATGTTCTCCGCGTGCTGCTCGTGGCTGCCGTGGGAGAAGTTCAGCCGGGCCACGTCCATTCCGGCATCCAGCAGCGCCTCCAGCATCTCCTGGCTCTGGCTCGCGGGGCCGAGGGTGCAGACAATCTTCGCTCGTCGCATAGGGGCAGGGAGGATGGGGGGAGCCTCGCGCGGGGTCAAGAACGCAACGAAGGCCCTTCGCTCGGTAAATTGGTAAAAGGGCGGCCAGGCGGCGGAGGGCTCAGCCCCGCAGGAGCACGCCCAGGTTCTCCCGCTCCCAGCGCAGCGCCGCCGCGTAGTGCGGATAGGCCTTCTCCCGGTCCCGGAACGCCCTGGGGTGGTGCACCCGCCGGCCGCCCCGACCCGTGCTCGGGAAGAGCTGGTGCAGCATCTCGTGGAAGACGATGAACTCCACGAAGAAGGCCGGCACCTCCGGCCTGTCCAGCGCCGGGTGGATGCGGATCTCCCGCGTCTGGTGATCGTACACGCCCAGGCGGATGGACTTGCGCCGGCGCCGCGGCGGCATGCGCCCCCAGCCGATCCGCGCCTGGATGCCGTCCTGGAAGTAGGTGCGGTTCACCGACTCGAAGAGCAGCTGCAGATCGAAGCAGCGCCCCACCGGGTTGAGCTCCGCGTCCGACTCGCGGCGGAACTGGCGGATGCGCGGCTGCTGGCCCCGGATGTAGTCGTCCAGCACGCCTCCGGCGCCCCGGTGGCCCCGGCCCGCGTAGTCCGCCACCGCGCGCAGCACGGGCTCGGGCGCGTCCAGGAACATGTGGTGCAGCCGCAGCTGCAGCACGTTGCCGCCCCGACGGAAGGACACCATCGTCGAGCGGTTGTCCGTCACCGCCAGCCGCACGGGGATGCCCAGGTCCGCCGAGAGCCGCCACGCCAGGGACTCCGCGCGGGAGAACAGCTCGTCCCGCTCGGTGGCGATGCGTGGGGCCTCCTCCACCACCCGGTTTCGCACGGGCGGCTGAGGCTGGGGCAGCGCTGGCGCTGGCGCGGGTCGCAGGGACGCCGCCGGGCTGCCCGACAGCGTGAAGAGCGACATCTGGCGTGCGTACTCGGTCATCACTTGGCCAGCATCGTACCCGCCCACCTCACGGACTCAAGCACGCTGGGGGCTGGTTGCTTCCACTCCGTCAGACCGTCAACCGCGACCATGGTTTCGCACTTCCTCGGCGAGCTGCGCACCCAGCGCCTCCACCGCCTCGTGAGTGGTTCCGAACGCCGCCAGCACCTCCTCCATGGACCCGGCCTCCTCCACCGCGAGGCAGGCGCTCCCCTCCTCGCGTGCTGCCTGGAGGTCTCCGAACCGCCCGATCGCCAGGCTCCAGCTCCCATCCGCCCACTTATCGAAAGGGTACAGCCGGCAGGCAATCGGCCGAACGTCCAGGGGAAGCGTGCAGCCGCGGGCTCGATCCAGGAAGACGCAGGCGCCGTCCCGCGCCAGCAGCGTGATGCGCACCGGCCCGCGGCGGAAATAATCCCGGTAGAGCGGCCAGCGGGCCTCGAAGTCCACCGCGCCCGCCTCGGAGACGGCCTCCTCCTCGGTGAAGCGGCGCGCGGACAGGCGCGTGTGCGCGCTGATGCGGGCGATGTCCGCTCGCGTCACCATGGCCAGGTGCTCGTGCGGCCCCGGCTCGCAGCACGTCTTGCCGATCGCCTTCGCGCAGCGCGCGCAGGCCGGGCTCTGGAACGGCTTTCGCGTCATCCGAGCTGAGGCTCCGTGTGGCGCGTCTTCAGCAGGCGCTCGAGCCGCTCCGGCTCCATGCGCACCATGAACGTCTTCTCCCGGCTGAACTGCACCTGGCCGGGAGCCCCACCCTTCTGCTTGCGGACGAACTTCACCGGCACGTAGCTCACCTCGCCGCGCGGCTCGCCCTTGGCCCCCGAGTGGTGCAGCGCCAGGTGCGCGGCATCCAGCAACACCTCCTGCGGCACCTCCGTGCCCTTCTCCAGCGGCACCACCACGTGGCTGCCTGGCTGCCCCCGCGCGTGCAGCCAGAGGTGGTACGGCTTCGCCACCTTGAAGGTCAGCACGTCGTTGTCCTCCGAGCCCCGCCCCACCCAGATGCGCTGCCCGCCGTGCCCCAGGTACTCCTTATAAGGACGGCCCTCCGGGGGGCCCTCCTCGCCCATGGGCACCTGCAGCACCTCCACCTGGGCCAGCAACGCCGCCTCGTCCATCTTCTCGAGCTGCGCCAGCGCCGCCTCCGCGTGCGCCACCTCGCGCGCCAGCTCCGCCTCGCGCCGCCGCGCCGACTCCACGCCCCGCAGCAGCCGCTTGTACTGGTGGAAGTGCCAGTCCGCCTCCTCCTTCGGTGAGCGCTTGGGGTCCAGCTTCACCTTCACCTCCTCCACGCCCGTCTCCGTGTACGCGGTGAGCGTCACCTCGGTGGCCCCGCGCTTCAGGCGGTGGAGGTTCTGGGTAAGCAGCTCGCCCACGCGGCGGTGCTCCTCGGCGTCCGGCCCGCGCGCCGCCTCCGCCCGAACCTTCTCCAGCGTCCGCCCGGAGCGCTTGAGCCGCGCCCGGTATGGCTGTGCCAGCCGCCGACGGATGGACTCCGCCCGGCTCTTCCGGTCCCGCTCTCCCAGCAGCCGCTCGGCGGCCTCCGCGTACGGTGCGAAGTCTCCGGCCACGGGCTGCAGGCGGGACGTCGCGCTCCGGGCCTTCTCCAGCGCCTCCGGCGACAGCGGCTCGGGGGGCCTCCACTCCGCACCCGGGTGCAGGCTCCGGCGCTGCGCGAAGCCCTCACCGGTGAGCATCAGCACCCGCCCGCTCTCGCTCAGGAGCGCCATCCCGCCCGGCGTGGACAGCTCCAGCGCCAGGCGCCGGGTCCCCTCCTCCTCCTTGTGGAAGTCGAGCATCACCACGCGCTCGGCCTCGCGCCACGTGGCACCCTTCAGCTTGAAGCCCGTCAGCTCCTGGCGCAGCCAGCGCTGGAAGGGCGCGGGCTCGCCCGGCGTGGGGAAGCGGTCCGACGCCACCGAGAGGCGGCTGAGCTCTCCCTCCGCGCACAGGCACAGGAAGAAGGAGCGCCCGGGCACTCGCAGCTCCAGGTAGGCCAGCCGCGGCAGCGGGCACCACGCCTTCTGCACCACCGCCCCCGCGAGGCGCGAGCCCACCTCGGCCACCACCTGCTCCAGCTCCGTGGGTCGAAGTGACATTGCGGTGCTCCTCGGGAGGATCCGCGCCGGCGGATCCATCGGTACGCCCCGCCGAGGTTAGCTGGCAGCACGGCGAGGTTGAAGACATCGTTGCCCCCGCGCCCTGCTCGATAGGAATTCCCGAGGATGACTGTGGGTGATTGGCGCGTGGCGGCACTTCGCGATATCCCCATGACTCGTGGACCGGGCTGCGCGCGCCGCGCGGCCTGGGGGGAGGCGTTTCGTGTCTCTGGGTGTATTCGGCGGTATCGCCGCTGGTCTCGTCTTGTCAGTGACCGCGTCGGGTTCCTCGGCGGTCCAGTCTCCTCCTGCTCCTCCGGGCCCCGCTCGACCCGCCAGCTCGAAGCAGGCCTTCATCGCTCCCGAGCCGGGCTCCCCGGGGCGCTACCTCCTGGAGCAGCCCGGAGCCCGCGCGCTCTTCAACGAGTCAGGCGTCACGATGCGCCTGACCGCTCCGGAGCGCCCCGCCCGCGAGCTGCGCTGGGGACTGGCGGGAGCACGAGCCGTGATGCCCCAGCCGCTGCAGCCGCGCGAGGCCCGCCTCCACCAGCTCGTGGGGCAGAAAGAGAGCTGGAGGCAGGATCTGCCCACGTGGGCTGCCCTCTACTACCCGGGCGTGGCGCCCGGGGTGGACCTCTGGATGGAGGCTCGGGACGAAGGGGTCGCCTACAGCCTTCGCGCCGAGCATGGCGCGGACCTGCGTCAGGTGAGGCTCGAGTGGCGCGGCGCCCAGGCACTCCGGGTGGCCGACGGCGGACGCGCGCTGGAGGTGGAGCTGGCCGACGGCACCCTTCGCGAGGAGGGACTGCGCTGCGGGCAGGAGGGCGCGGCGGGCAAGTCGCTCGAGCTGCCCTGCCGCTACCGCGAGGCGCGCCTCAAGGGGCCGGACCTGTGGGAGTACGTCATCGAAGTGGACGTGAAGGAGCCCCGTGCCCCGGCCTGGGTCGATCCGGTCATCCGGTGGAACACCTTCGTGGGCCTGGGAGGCAACGACTCGCTCAACGGAATCACGATCCTCGAGCCTGGTGGATGGGTCTTCTCCGTCGGCGCCAGTGGTAGCGGGACCGGGCCAGCGGTGCCCTCCGCTGGTACCGGCTTGGACCAGCGTGGGAGCAACTCGGATGTGGTCGTCAGCCGGAATGACGGCACCGGCACCCTGATCTGGAGGGCGGTCTTCGGCGGCAGCGGGAACGACGTCGCCAAGGTGTTCGTCATCGGCGAGAACAGCTTCGTCTATGTGGCAGGTACCACCGGCTCGCTCGACTTCCCGCTGGCGCCGGGGTCCATGGCCGCCAACGGCGCCACGGACGGCTTCATTGCCCGCATGGCGTCGAACGGCAGCGGCTTCAGCTGGGTCCGGCGCGTGGGAGGACCGGGTGACGAGGACATCCACTCCCTGGTCCTCGGGCAGGACAAGAAGCTGTACGCCGTGGGCTCGTCCACTTCGTCTCGGATGCCCGGATGGGACGGCGGCGTATCGCTGGGGCAGCGGGACTTCTTCGTGAGCCGGCTCGATGCCATCTCCGGCGATCTGGAGAGGACCCTGGTCCTCAGCGGCAGCGGCCACGAGGAAGCCCTGTCCATCGCGAGGGATCCGCAGGCCACTTCGGGCGCAATCCTGTACGTCACCGGCTACACCGAGTCAGCGAACTTTCCCCTGTCCGGGGCCGTCGTCGGCCCCGCGGATCTCGACGGTGGGCGGGAGGCCGTGGTGCTCCGGCTGAACCAGGATCTCGTCACCCCCACCTGGTGGACCTTCCTCGGCGGCCATGGCCAGGACCAGGGCAACGCCATCCTGTATCAGGGGAGCCCTTCCCGCGTCATCGTCGTGGGCACGACCGGCTCCAGCGACTTCCCCCTGCCCAACGCGCCCACCGGCAACCCGTTCGGGGTGAATGCGTTCGCGGCCGGCTTCAATCCCTCGACGGGCCAGAGGACGTTCGCCCTGGCGACAGGAGGCGCCGGGGATGACGAGGGGTTCGCCGTCGCGGCGGGCACCTTCGATACCTTCTACATCGGCGGGAGAACCACCTCGCGAGATCTCCCTACCTCGTTGGGATTCGACAAGGAGAGCAGCGGCACCACCGAGGGGTTCGTCCTGCGGATGGCTCCGGATGCCGGGAGCTTCTTTCCCGAGTGGGGCACCTACGTCGGTGGCGCCCTGCAGGACGAGGTGAGGGCGCTGGCCTCGGGCGAGGGAAACGAGCTGCTCATCGGCGGGGCGACGCGCTCGGGGGACATGTTGGACAACCTGTCACCGGTGGGTGAGGACCTCTCCTACTCGTTCCAGGACGACATGTTCCTCATCTCGCTCGAGGCCACCGACCTCACGCCTCCCGTGGGCCAGGTCAACGACGGCACCTCCGGGGACGTGGACACGCAGGAGACGAACCTGGCGCTGACGGCCCACTGGCTCTTCACGGACCACGAGACGGGCCTCCGGGACTACGAGTTCGGCGCGGGCACCGTGCCTGGATGCACCGACACCGTCCCCTTCCGCCTCATGAATCGGGCCCTGTCCATCTCGCTGGATAGCACCCAGCCGGGCTTCCGCCCCCTCGTTCCCGGCACGTGGTACTTCGCCACCGTCCGCGCGACGAACAACGAGGGGCTGACCACCACCCTCTCCTCGGATGGCTTCTTCGTGCTGTCGGATGGGGGGCCTGCCGTCCTTCCCCCGAAGCCTCTGCCCGGAACTCCCTGCCCCGGTGGGCAGCCGGACGGGGGAGCGCTGGATGGCGGGCTGCCCGACGGGGGACTTCCCGACGGCGGCGGGCTGCTGCCGGATGGAGGCTCCCCTCCGGGCCCGGACGAGGAGGACGGCGCGCGATCTCCGCTGGGCTGGGGCTGCGGGGCGACCGGTGGGCCCACGGCGGTGGTGCTGCTGATGCTCGTGGCGCTCGGGCTGTGGGGCTCGCGCCGCCGGGCCCGCTGAGCCATACCCCGCAAATGAAAACGGCTCGGCGGAGTCCGCCGAGCCGTTCACGGGTATCAGAGGTAACTGATGCCCGCGTCGACCGCGCTTAGGCCGTCGGAGCCGGAGCAGCAGCAGCCTTCTTGCGGGAGGACGTCTTGCGCGCGGTCTTGCGCGCTCCGCCCTTCTTGGCCGCCGTCTTCTTCTTCGGCGCAGCAGCCTTCTTCGTCGTCTTCTTCGCGGTCTTCTTCTTCGCGGCCATGCAATCCCTCCGTTGAGTTGGGTGCCCGCACCCAATGGGGGTGGGGCCCTGCACTCGGACACAAGTGACTGAGTGCTTGACGTGAATGGTAGAGGCGATAGTCGTGTGTGTCAACGCATGGTGACGTATTGCACTGCGTGGCGAGGGCCGATTTTTCGGCCTCCGCGCATTCAGGGACCGCTTCGGTGGCTCTTCGCCTACCTGCCGAGCGCTCTCCGAGGCCGAAAACTCGGCTCGGGAAGAGATCCGCGCGCGAGCCGAGAATTCGGCTCCGGAAGCGACACCGAGCCGTCACGCGCGAGTGTCCGATGGCGCGCAGAGCGCTCGGCGCACGCCGCGCTTCCTCCCGTCGGAGCCGACATCTAGGGTGCCCCCCGCGATGAGTGCCGACGAGAGGACGTTTCCCGAGGGCTTCACCTTCGGAGTCGCCACCTCCGCCTACCAGGTGGAGGGAGGCATCGAGAACGACTGGGCCGAGTGGGAGCGCGCCGGGAAGCTGAAGGAGCCGCACGTGCGCTGCGGCCGCGCGGTGGACCACTGGAATCGTTACGAAGAGGACTATGGGCTCGCCCTGGAGGCCGGGGCCTCGGCCTTCCGCGTCTCTCTGGAGTGGGCGCGCATCGAGCCTGGGCGCGGCCAGTTCGACGGAGCGGTGCTCGAGGCCTACCGCGAGCGGCTGCTGCGCATGAAGGCGCGGGGCCTGAGGCCCGTGGTGACGCTCCACCACTTCACCCACCCCACGTGGTTCCACCGGGAGACGCCCTGGCACACGCCGGCCAGCGTGGAGGCCTTCCGCGCCTACACCCGCGCGTGCGCGCCGCTGCTGAAGGGGCTGGATGCGCTGCTCATCACCCTCAACGAGCCCATGGTGGTGCTGCTCGGGGGGTACCTGCAGGGCCTGCTGCCGCCGGGCATCGCCGACGGGCCGAAGACGATGCAGGCGCTGGAGAACATGGTGCGCGCCCACGTGGCCGCGCGCGAGGAGTTGCAGGCGGTGCTGGGCAAGGTGGAGCTGGGCATCTCCCAGAACATGCTCTGCTTCGCGCCGGACCGGTGGTGGAACCCGCTGGACCGCGCCCTCGTGCGGCTGGGCGCCCACGCGTACAACCATGCGTTCCACGAGGCGCTCGTCTCCGGGAAGCTGCGGGTGAACATGCCGGGCGTGGCCTCCACGCGGGTGGACATCCCCCAGGCGAAGGGCTCGTGCGAGTTCATCGGCGTCAACTACTACTCCCGTGCGCATCTGCGCTTCATCCCTCGCACGCCTTTCATCGAGTTCAAGTTCCGGGACAGACACGGCCGCGGCCTCACGGACATCGGCTGGGAGGACTACCCCGAGGGCTTCGGGCAGATCCTCCGCGAGGTGAAGCGCTACGGGCTGCCCGTCTGGGTGACCGAGAACGGCATCGATGACCGCGACGGCCAGCGACGGCCCCACTACATCCACTCGCACCTGGCGCAGGTGCTGGAGGCGCGCGCCCAGGGGGTGGACATCCGCGGCTACCTCTACTGGAGCCTGCTGGACAACTTCGAGTGGCTGGAGGGCTGGGGCCCCCGCTTCGGGCTCTACCACGTGGACTTCGACACGCTGGAGCGCCGCCCCACCCCGGCCTGCGCGTACTTCCGCACCGTGGCCCAGGGCCGGCGGCTCGTCCCTCCCGAGCTGGCCTCGCCTCAGCCCAGCGCGGCCCGGTAGTCCACGTCCTGCTCCTCCGAGGGGCCTGTCAGGTCCACGCTCGCGGAGGCGAAGAAGCGGCGCGCGGCCTCCTCCACCGCCTCGGCGGAGTCCAGCGCGTTCACCTCCGAGCGGAAGAGGGCCGCGCCCCGCAGTCCGTGCGCGTACCAGGCCATGGGCTTGCGGAAGCTGCGCACCGCCCCGAGCTCATCTCCCACGAAGGCCACGTGCGCCCGGAAGTGGGCCAGCACGCCCTCGCAGCGCTCCTCGGGCGTGGGCGGCTCTCCGCCGGTAAGCTCGCGGAAGATCCATGGGTTGCCCAGCGCTCCACGGCCGATCATCACGAAGTCGCAGCCGGTGGTCTCCAGCATGCGGTGCGCGTCCTCGCGCGTCTTCACGTCCCCGTTGCCGATGATGGGCCGGTCCGGGAAGTGGCGCTTGAGGTCAGCAATGACTCCCCAGTCCGCCTTGCCCGAGTAGCCCTGCTCGCGGGTACGCGGGTGGATGGCGAGCGCCGCGCAGCCGGCCTCGAACAGCTCGCCGGCCACGCGCAGGTAGTTGAGGCTCTTCGCGTCCCACCCCGAGCGAATCTTGCAGGTGACGGGCAGCCCGGTGGCCGCGCGAATCTGGCGGACGATGTCCGCGGCGCGGGGCGGATCGCACAGCAGGCCGCTGCCGGCGCCGTTCTTCGTCACCTTCTTCACCGGGCAGCCCATGTTGATGTCGATGAGCTGGGCGCCGTACTCCTTGCCCACCACCGCGGCCCGGGCCATGGCCTCCGGGTCTCCTCCGAAGATCTGCAGCGAGTAGGGCCGCTCCACCTGAGGATCGAACCGCAGGTACTTGAGGGTGCGCTGGTTGGTGCGCATCAGTCCCTGGGAGCTGACCAGCTCGGTGGGACACAGCGCCGCCCCCATCCGGAAGGCGATGACGCGGAAGGGCATCTCGCTCACCCCCGCCATGGGGGCCAGGATGTAGGGGTTGGGGAGGGTGTAAGGGCCGATCTGCAACATGAGCGGTGGGGAACCTAGCGGATTGGTTGCCACAGAGCAGTGCCCAAGCAATGGTCTGCACGCGCACACCCCAACGGTTAAGGTGGTAGCCAATGTTCCGCTTTCGCCTGGGGAGCATCCCCGTCGAAGTCCAGGCCAGTCACCTGCTCGTGTCGGCGGCGATTGCCCTGACGTTCACGCCCACCGGCCGACCCGGCATCACCGGGACCATGGGCTTCAACGTCGTCTCGTGGATGCTCATCGTCTTCGTCTCCGTGCTCGTCCACGAATTGGGCCACGCCGTGGCCAGCCGGGCGTTCGGCTACCAGCCGAGCATCACCCTGGCCTGGATGGGAGGGCACACCCTGCCCAACGCACCGGGCCCCATCCCCTGGCACCGTGACGTGCTGCTGACCCTGGCGGGGCCCGTCTTCGGGCTGCTGCTGGGGCTGGCGTGCTGGGTGGGCAGCCTCCTGGTGGGGGACCGCTCCGAGGTGCTCGACTACCTGCTGAGCGTGGGGGCCATCGCCAACTTCTTCTGGGCCGGGCTCAACCTGCTGCCGGTGCTACCCCTGGATGGAGGGCGCATCGTCAGCGTGCTGGCGGTGCGGCTGTTCAAGCACCGGGGCTTCGTGGCGGCGCAGGTGCTGGCCCTGCTCATCTGCCTGGGCATGGTGGCCTGGGGCATCCGCCAGCGCGCGCCCTTCCTCACCTTGTTCTTCGCCATGTTCGGCTTCCAGGCCGTGCGCGCCATCTCCGAGGCGATGAAGCGGCCCGCCCCGCTGGGAGAGGCGGAGACGGCCGTCGCGCGCACCCTCCAGGAGGCCCACGAGGCGATGTCGAAGAACGAGCTCTCGGAGGCACGGCGGCTGGCCTCCTCCGCGCTCGACAACGGCACCGCGCTCACCCCGGACCTGGCCAGCCGCGCCCACTATCTGCTCGGGTGGGTGGCCCTCAAGGAAGGCCAGGGCCGCATGGCGCTGGACCACTTCTCCCAGGTGCAGCGCCAGCCGGTGGAGACGCACGCGCTGGCCGCCGCCTTCTCGTTGGTGGGCGACGAGGCGCGCGCCCTGCCCCTGTGGGAGATGGCCTGGCGCGACACGGGCGATCGCACGGTCATGCACGAGTACGCCGGCAGCCTCATCCGCTCGGGGAAGGAGGCCCAGGCGCTGCGGCTGCCCGGGGTGGATGCCGCCGCGGCCTTCTCCTGTGCCGAGCGCGTGCTGTTCATCCGCGGCGCCTACTCCGAGGCCGCGGCCATGGGCGAGGCGGCGCTGACCCATGTCCCCAACCCGACGATTGCCTATGACGCGGCGTGTGCATTCGCTCGTGCACGGAATGTCACGGATGCGGTGCGCATGCTGCACCGCGCCAGGGAGCTGGGATTCCGGGATGGGGCCTATGCCGCCTCGGACGAGGACCTGGCGCCGCTCCATGGCCACCCCGCCTTCGAGGCGTGGCTGACGGATCTTCGCCAATCTGCGTCCTCCTGACAGAGCCATGACATAGGGGGGTGTTGATGGAGGGTGAGGCTGAGCACCTTCCCGCTCGGTCTGCATTCCGCCGAGGCACCCCTTCATGATGCACGCTCCTGCTCGCGCCCCTGACGAGAAGATCAACTGGCTGGCCTCCATCCCCTTCTTCGGGGTCCACCTGATGTGCCTCTTCGTCTTCTATGTGGGGGCGAAGCCGGTGGACCTGCTGGTCTGCCTGGGCCTGTACGTGGTGCGCATGTGGGGCATCACCGCGGGCTACCACCGCTACTTCAGCCACCGCTCCTACAAGACGAACCGCTTCTTCCAGTTCATCCTGGCGCTGGTGGGCACCACGTCGGTGCAGAAGGGCGTGCTGTGGTGGGCGGCCAACCACCGGCACCACCACCGCGAGTCGGACACCGAGCTGGACATCCACTCGCCCATCCAGAAGGGCTTCTGGTGGAGCCACGTCGGCTGGATCCTCTGCGACAAGTACGGTGACACGAAGTACGAGTCCATCAAGGACTTCGCGCGCTTCCCGGAGCTGCGCTTGCTCAACCGCTTCCACCTGCTGCCGGGCATCGCGCTGGCCGTGGCGCTGTACTTCATCGGCGGCTTCTCGATGCTCGTCTGGGGCTTCTTCGTGAGCACCACGCTGCTGTGGCACGGCACCTTCACCATCAACTCGCTGAGCCACATCTTCGGCAAGCGCCGCTACCGCACCACGGACACCAGCAAGAACAACTGGCTGCTGGCGCTCATCACCCTGGGCGAGGGCTGGCACAACAACCACCACTACTACCAGAACACCGCCAACCAGGGCTGGTTCTGGTGGGAGGTGGACTTCAGCTACTACTCGCTCAAGGCGCTCTCGTGGGTGGGCGTGGTGAAGGACCTGCGCACCCCGACCGATGCGGTGAAGTACGCCTACCTGAAGTACACGCCGGAGCAGAAGGCGGAGCTCAACTCGCCCACGGCCTTCTGGAGCGCGATGGCGGCCCAGAAGAAGGCGGCCGAGGACAAGGTGCGCGAGGCCCTGGCGGCCGCGGCGGACCACCTGCCTACCTCCGCGCCCGCCCCCCAGGCGATGATCAAGCGCCAGTAAGGCCGCTTGCTCCCCAGAAAGGTCCGTGCCCCGAGGCCCTTGCCTCGGGATAAAGTGTAGGGACCTGTGTCACCCTCTTCGCTGAAACCCGAATCCGGCCTCCCGCGTACAGGAATGGCACCCGCGTCCAGTGACGCGGGAAGTTCCGACGAGGAGTTGATGGCCAGGTTCTGCCAGGGTGAGGCGACGGCGTTCGATGCGCTCTTCCAGCGCTACTCGCGCCCTGTCCACGGCTACCTCACCCGGCTGACGGGCAGTGCCTCGGCGGCCGAGGACCTGGTGCAGCTCACCTTCCTGTCCCTGGTGCGAGCGCGTGGGCGCTTCCAGGCGGGCGCGCGGGTGAAGCCGTGGCTGTACGCCATCGCCACCAACGCCGCGAGGGACCACCAGCGCCGCACCCGGCGGCCGGAGGAGCTCACCGACGAGGGCGAGCTGCCGGTGACGGTGGCGGCGGAGACGGCCGGCCCGCGGGACATGGGGCTGGAGCGCACGGTGCAGCGGGCCCTGGAGATGCTGCCCGAGGGCCAGCGCATCCCCATCGTCATGCACCGCTTCGAGGGGATGAGCTTCGCGGAGATCGCCGAGGCGATGGGCCTGACGGAGTCCGCGGTGAAGGTGCGCGCCCACCGAGGGTACGCGCGGCTGCGCGAGCTGCTGGCCGGGCTGAAGGAGGAGGCGAGCCAATGACGCCCGAGTGCGAGCGCGTGATGGATTCCCTGGGACAGCCCCTGCCGCCGGAGCTGGCCGCGCATGCCGCCTCGTGCGAGGACTGCCGCGCCCTCACCTCCGGCTTCGGGGCGCTCGAGGCGCTGCCGCCCGTGGCCCCCCCCAAGTCCACACCGGGCCTGGAGGCCGCGCGCGCGCGGACGCTGGAGGAGCTGGCCACCCAGCCCGTGGCAAAGCCGTGGTGGCGCGAGCTGCTGGCGCTGCTGGTGGCCTACCTCGTGGTGATGGTGGGAGGCCTGTTCACCCTGGGCCGCTCGGGCCTGGTGGCCAACACGGCCTCTCCGGCCGTCATCGCCGTGCTGGCGCTCCTCATCCTCGCGCTGGTGGGCGGCGGCGCGTACATCTCCCTGGCTCCGGCGCGGCGCGGCTTGCCCTGGGCGTGGGTGGCCGGGGGCGCGGCGATGGTGTCGCTCCTCCTGGTGGTGGGCGGCTCGGGCATCGCCTCGGCGCGCGGCTTCCTCGCGGGGGTGATGGGGTGCCTCACCACCGAGGTGGTGCTGTCCATTCCGCCGCTGGCGCTGGCGCTCGTGCTGCTGTGCCGCTCCGCCTTCCAGCCCGTGCGCGCCATCGCCGCGGGGCTGTCCGCGGGCGGCGTGAGCCTCTTCGTCCTGCACCTGCACTGCGCGGATGGGACGACCGGGCACCTGATGCTGGGCCACCTGGTGCCGTGGCTCCTGCTGGCCGGGGTGGCGCTCTTCCTGCGCGCGCGCCTGCCCACGCGCAGCTACGCCCCGTGAGCGGCGGCGGAGCTGGCCTCGCGGTGAAAAATGCGAGGCGCGTCCAGGGGGCAATGCCAGACGCGCCTCGCGGTGATGCGGAACGACGTGCGGCTCAGATTTCCCCGAGAGCCTGCTGAGGGAACGCTCGCGCGTCCACTTTCGGGTAGTACGCCTTCACCTTCCCGTCCGGCCCGATGATGACGCCCACCCGACGAGCATTGGGTGCCTTCGCGTCGTCACATGCGCCGTAGGCCAGCCCGACCTTCCGGTCGGTGTCGCACAGCAGCGGGAAGTTGAACCCGAACTTCTCGGAGAAGGCCTTGTTCTCCTCGGGGGTGTCGAAGCTGATGCCCAGAATCTCCGCGTTCTTCTGCTGGTACTGCGCTCTCTGGTCGCGGAACCCGCAACCCTCGGCCGTTCAACCCGGTGTGTCCGCCTTCGGGTAGAACCAGAGCACCACCGTCCTTCCACGGTACTCGGACAGCGAGTGCGTCCTGCCGGTGTGGTCCCGGACCGTGAAGTCCGGAGCCACGTCTCCTGGCTTGAGCATGGCGCAGCCTCCTCTCACGGCGCCGGAGCCCCCGCCGTGTTTCCTGGTGTCCCACCGCTCCGGAGGCCCCCCTCTAGCACGGCAGCCTTCCAGGCGACGACAGCCCCACACCCAGAGTCCTTCCTTGAACGGTGCGCTCGAGAGGGGTTTAGTGGGAGCCCCAATGAACGACGAACCTCCGTCAACCCGCGCGGCGCTGCGTGCGGGAGCGCGCCGGCTCATCTCCGCGGCGCTGCAGGCCTCCAACCGGCTGCGCCTGCCCGGCCCCTCGGTGCTGCCCGTGGCGGGGGCGGTGGTGGGGCTCTACAGCGGCCTGGTGGCGGGCATCTTCACCAACCTGATCGTCCTGGTGCGAGGGCTCACCGCCGGCGCGACGGAGCTGACGTACCGGCTGCGGCTGGTGGCGCAGCTCCAGTCGCTGTGGGAGGCGCTGGCGGCGGCGAACTGGCACGGGGAGTACGCCATCATCGCGACGCCGCTGGCCTTCGGGGCGCTGGGCCTCTCGCGCGTCATCGAGCCCGGAGGCCACCGGGACGAGGTGAAGCGCCGGCTGCGCCTGCTGGCCCTGCTGGTGTTGGGAGCGCTCTCGCTCTACTACCCGCTGGTGGCGCTGACGGCCGTCAACACGCTGTTCCGGCACCCGCGTGGCATGCCCGGCACGCTGGAGGTGCTGCCCTGGTGGTTGATGCTGGTGGCGCCGACGCTGGGTGGCTACGCCGTGGGCCTGCTGCTGCGCAACCGCCCGGAGACGCACGGGCATGGAGTGCCGGAGGTGGTGCGAGCGGTGAAGCGCGGCGGCGAGGAGCTGCCCGCGGAGAAAGGCCTGCTCAAGCTGGTCGCCTCCGCCATCACCATCGGCAGCGGAGGCTCGGCGGGCCGCGAGGGCCCCATCGTCTACGGCGGCGCCTCCTTCGCCTCCACGGTGGGGCGGACGCTGGGCTTCAGCCGCAAGGAGCTGTCCATCCTGATGGCGTGTGGCGCGGGCGCGGGCATCTCCGCCTCGTTCAATGCCCCCATCGCCGGCGCGGTGTTCGCGATGGAGATCATCCTCCGCGAGTTCGAGCTGCGCGTCTTCTCCCCCATCATCCTGGCGAGCGTCGCGGGCACGCTGGTGAGCCAGGGCGTGCTGGACCAGGAGGCCCTGCTGCCACGGCTCAACTACCAGCTCCTGAGCGGCTGGGAGGTGCTCCTCTACGTGCTGCTGGGGCTGCTGTGTGGCCTGCTCGCGTTCGCCTTCGTGCGGATGCTGCACGGGGTGGAGCACTTCTTCGCGGGGCGGAGCCAGGGCAGGCTGTCGCCCTGGCTCGCGCGGCGCCCGCTGCCCATGCGGGCCGCGCTGGGAGGCCTGTGCGCGGGGGTGCTCGCCTTCCTCAGCCCCACGGTGTGGGGCTCGGGCACTTCCTTCATCCCCCTGGCCGCGGTGGGCAAGCTGAGCCTGCTCTTCCTGGCCACCGCGTGCCTGCTCAAGCTGGTCGCCACCGCGCTCACCATCGGCAGCGGAGGCTCGGGCGGCACCTTCTTCCCGGCGGCGCTGATCGGCACCATGGCGGGAGGAGCCTTCGGCACGCTGGCCCACCTTCTCTTCCCGGCCAGCACCGCTCCGAGCGGCGCCTACGCCATCGTGGGGATGGGCGGCACGGTGGCGGCGCTCACGCGCGGCCCGCTCACGGGGATGATGATGGTATACGAGCTGAGCGGGAACCACGCCATCATCCTGCCGCTCATGGTGACGTGCAGCATCGCCTCCGCGCTGTGCCACTACCTCACCGAGCGCAAGGCGCCCAAGGTGCAGAGCGACGCGGATCTGCTGGCCAGCACCCAGGTGCGCGCGCTCATGCTCGAGGTGGCGCCGGTGCCCGCGAACCTGCACCTGGAGCCGCTGATGGAGGAGCTGCTCTCGGCCGAGAGCGGGACGCTGCCGGTGCTGGACGCGGAGGGGACGGTGTATGGCATCGTCCAGGTGGAGCAGATGCGCGAGGTGTGGAAGGACCCGGCCCTGCACGCCATGCTCGTGGCGAGCGATCTGGCGCGCAAGCTGCCGGTGCTCTCGCCCACGAGCGACCTCACGCAGGCGCTCCGGCTGCTGGACCACGAGGACGTGGACGCGCTGCCCGTGGCCGGAGCCCATGGCAGCACCACCTGCGGCCTCATCACCCGCGCGGCGATCCGGCGCCTGCTCCACGCCCACCACACGCGCCTGCACGCGCGCGGCGAGCCGGTGGTGGCCCCCACCGAGACGACCCTGGTGGGGTGAAGCCGCGCGCCCAGGGCACGGGCGTCCTCATGTGCATCGCACCACAGTCGCCTTGACTCACCCCTTCCAACCTGCCAGTGTCTCAGCGTAGGGCACAACCTGTCAGGTCGGGCGGGCAGGCGACAGCACGCGCACCGGTAGGCTCCGGAAGATGGCAGAGGAGCCCGAGGCTACATCAGCGGCGCAGGGTCGCGCAGGATTTGCGGAGTGCTCGGAGCCCCGCGCAGAAGTTGCGCGAGGTTCCCTTCCGTCCCTTCCGTTCAGTTGGGAACAGGGCTTGCAGAACCTGGTGGGCGAAAGGGAACCCCACCGTGCGTGAACCAGTCATTGCCATTCTGTCGGACCAGAACCTGTTTCGAGAGGGGCTCGTCCAGCTCCTCCAGTCCCAAGGGTTCCACCGCGTCGCCGAGTACCGCTCGGCCGCGGAGCTTTTGGGCGCGCTGACGACCAGTCCGCCGCGACTGGTGCTCATCGACATGGATCACGGCACGGACGATCCGTTCCCGCTGCTGCGGGAGTTCCGCCACCGCGCGCCGCGGACGACGGTGGTCATCATCGGAACGGCGCTGCAGAGCGGCGCGGCCCATGCGAACGCGGATGCCGTGCTGGAGATGCCCTCGGCCGATGCCCAGGTGCTGCGCGCCGTGGCGAACCTGGCGCTGGCGGCCGATCAGGCAGGCCCTGTGCCCCCACCCTCGGCGGAGGCCCTGCACCAGCGCAAGCTCTGGTCCACGCTGACGCCTCGGCAGCGCGACGTGCTGGGCTTCCTCTCCACGGGCTCGGACAACCTGAAGATCGCCGCGAACCTGGGCATCTCCGAGCGGGCCGTGAAGGCCCACGTGTCCGCGCTGCTGTCGCTCTTCAACGCGGAGAACCGGACGGAGCTGGCCGTCCTGGCGTGCAGGGCTGGCATGCGCCCGCCCATCCGGACTCGGCCCGAGCCCGTCCCCGTGGCCGAGCCTCGCACCGTCTGAGGCGCGGGCCGCTCCCGGGCCCCGCTCCACCCGGGAGTTGGTGGCATGGGGTATGACATGCCCCGCGGGGTGAATCTCTCCAGGACGATTCCATCGGATGATTCACCTCGCAGCATTCCGCAACGCATGCTGCGTTTCGCAACAGCAACACATCCAGGCACAGGCAAGCCCGCGAGGGCTACCCGGCCTGGGGGGGGAAGACCGATGGAAATGCCCATGATGGGGAGCAGCAGTGCTTTGCTCGAAGGCGCGAAGCGGGAAGACTCGCTCGAGCTCATCGCAACCAAGCTCCGACTGCCCCTGAGCGTGCTCAAGCAGTCCGCGGAGGGCCTGGCGCAGCAGCTCCGGGACTCGCAAGGAGACCCCACGGACATCACCGCCGCGGAGGACCTGGTGCACTCCGCGGAGAGGATGAGCCAGCTGGTCCAGCTGCTCATCCAGGCCAGCCGCGCCCCGGACGCCTGAGGCGCGAGCCGAGACTCAGGCCACGCCCTTCACCTCGCGAGGGGCGGGCTTGGGAGTCCCAGCGAAAGTTCTTCAGCTCGCGCTTGACGATCACCCTGCCGCATCTGTGCGGTGGACCACGGATGCCCTGTCCACGCATCCAGTAGTGGCCAGGGGTGGGAGCCACCAGGATGCGCGACGGTCGGCCCAGGGTGGGCCCCCAGGGGAGGCTGGATGCTGCGGCGGCTACTGCTGTCCGAAGTCGACACCATCTCGGAGGCTCGGGAGGAGTGGGCGCTGCTCGCCGAGGAGTTCCCCACCGTGGACGTCCTGCCCCTCGCCTCGGGCGAGGGCACCCAGGTGCTCTGCCTCGACGTCGAGGAGTGGCAGGCGCCCGGCTTCGACCCCTTCACGTGGGATCCCCGCGTCTTCGCGGCCGCAGGCGCCGAGTGCCTCTCGCTCCACCTGGTGGGAGCTCGGGGCAAGGCGCTCGCTCGCGCGGCGATGGAGCTCCTCACGCGCTACCAGGGGCTCATCGGCCGGCGCAACACCGCCTCCTCGGCGGACGTGTTCGACCGCATCCTCGAGCGACACCGCGCCCTGCACGATCTGGCCAAGCCCCTGGTCCGCGCGGACTACCAGCACGCGCTGGACACCTGGCAGTGGGTGCTACGCCTGGAGCCGCGGGCCGACCTGGCCGTGCAGGTCGCGGCGCTCTTCCACGACGTGGAGCGGCTGCTCTCGGAGGCCGACGCCCGGGTGGAGCACAAGGCGGAGAACTATCAGATCTTCAAGGATGCCCACGCGGCGCTCGGCGCGGAGCTCACCTGCGCCCTGCTGGAGGAGCTCCAGGTGGACGACACCACCTGCGAGCGCGTGCGCTGGCTCGTCACCCGGCATGAGCGGCCAGGAGAGGACATGGCCCTCACGCTCATCAACGACGCGGACGCCCTCTCCTTCTTCTCCCTCAACTCCTCCGGCTTCGTCCGCTACTTCAGCCCCGAGCACACCCGCCGCAAGGTCGCGTACACCCTGGCCCGACTGAGGCCCGAGCAACGCCCACGCCTGGAGCGGGTCCGCCTGGCGCCGTCCGTGAGAGCGCTGGTCGACGCACACCTCCTGGAGGCTCCCCTCGGGGCACGGGAGGGCGCCGCATGAAGCTCGTCATCTTCGGCCTCACGGTCAGCTCCTCCTGGGGCAACGGCCACGCCACGCTGTGGCGAAAGGCCACCGCGTCGTGTTCTTCGAGCGGGATCAGCCCTTCTACGCTCCCCATCGGGATCTCACGGAGCTGCCTCCGGGCGGAGAGCTCATCCTCCACCCCTCATGGGAGGAGGTGCTGCCGCGCGCCATCGGCGAGCTCTTGGACGCCGACGTGGGCATGGTGACGTCGTACTGCCCGGATGGCGCGTTCGCCTCGCGCTGGGTGCAGGACGCCCCGCTGTGCGTCCGCTGCTTCCACGAACGAGTTCGCGGCCTTCCGCGCGCATGGCGCGCCGCTACGCCTGGGCAAAGGCACCGCCGGGCTCCTCGGACTGTGCGAGGATCCCGCCCATGAAAATCCAGGTCATCATCGGGAGCATCCGCCCCAACCGCTTCGCCGAAAAACCCGCTCAGTGGATCCTCCAGGAGGTCTCGAAGCGGGAAGGCGTCGAGGCCGAGCTGATCGATCTCAAGGACTACCCGCTGCCCTTCTTCGCGGAGCCGACGCCTCCGGCGCGCATGAATGGCAACTACCCGAACGAGGCCGTCACCCGCTGGTCCCGGAAGGTGGCGGAGGCGGACGGCTACATCATCGTCTCGCCCGAGTACAACCACGGGTACTCGTCCGTCCTCAAGAACGCGCTGGACCACCTCTACAAGGAGTGGAGCCGGAAGCCCGTGGGGTTCGTGGGCTACGGCGGCGTCGGCGGGGCGCGCGCCATCGAGCAGCTGCGGCTGGTCGCCCTCGAGCTCGAGATGGCGCCCATCCGGGGCGCCGTGCACATCCAGGCCGACGTGTTCACGGCCATCAACAACGGAAAGCCGGATGCCTACGAGCCGCTGAAGTCCACCGCCACCCGGTTCCTCGACCAGCTCCTGTGGTGGACCCGGGCCTTGAAGACGGCCCGGGAGCAGGACGGCAAGTAGCCAGGCCGCTCACCGCTTCGCCTTCCTCTTCCCCGGACTCGTCGCCTCGGCCTTGAGGCTGAGCACCGTGTAGAGGTTCATCATGTAGGTGCTGTTGTCCGGGTCGAGGTCCGCCGCCTTCTGGAAGAGCGCCGTGGCCTTGGCGTAGTCCCGCCGCTGGTTCAGCAGGATCATCCCGAGCCGGTTGTAGAGCGGCGCGGGCCTGGGCTGCTGGGAGATGCCGCGCTCGAGCGTCTCGATGGCCTCTTCTATCTTGCCGCTCCGCTCCAGCTGCACGACGCGCTGGAGCACTCCCTGGGTCGCATCCTCGCCCCTGGGAGCCGCGGGAGCCGCGGGTGCGGGAGGAGGCGCGGGCGGCGGTGACGGGCTCCGGGCGGGCGCGGGCGGCGGTGGACTCCGGGTGGGCGCGGGAGCAGGACTTGCGAGCTGGGTGATGCCTCGCTCCGCCAGCGACTCGAAGATGGCGTGCAGCTCCACCCCGCTCAAGGACGTGATGCGGGCGATGTCCGAGATGGAGGTCCGGCCATCCACGAACGACAGGATGTAGGCCTCGAACGGGTTGAGCGGCTTCTCCGCGATGTCCAGCCCACCGATGATCCTCGGGATCCTCGCGACGACCGCCGCGTCCGGCGAGAACGAGGAGACGCGGGTCTTGTCGAGGTGCGGAGGCGCTGGCACCTCCCGGGCCATCTGCCGCTCGGGCGACGTGAGCAGCGCTCGCACCAGGGAGACGTTGTCCCGGGGAGGAAGATCGTCCGGGCTCCGCACGAGGAGCAGCTCGCACCGAGCGCACTGGAAGTCACCCTCCATGATGGGCGCGCCGCAGTGAGGACACGCGTCGTCATCCGGCATGTGCTCGAAGGCCTGGGCGTCCGCGTAGTAGTGCTTGCGGATCGCCGCCCGGATCGCTCGCCGCACCGCGACGAAGGGCAGCACGCGCGACACCCCCACCGTCCGGCAGATCTCCTCGACCGCGCGCTGTCGCTGAGGCTCGGCGATGGCGACATAGAGCCCACCCGCGTCATCCAGCCGCAGGGGCATGAAGTCGAACCCCTCCGCCAGGCGCACCGGCACGCGCTCGATCAGCGCGGGCTCGATGCGGGCCTGGGCGAGCTTCGCGGTGGACACGAAGCGCGTCTTGAACTCCTGGGCCAGCAGGCGCAGCACCGGCGTCTCGTCCAGTCCGAGCCGCACCAGACACTCCCCGAGCTTCTGCCCCGTGGCCTTCTGCCGCTCGAGCGCTCGGGCCAGCATCGCGGGCGTCAGGACACCTTCCGAGACGAGCTGCTCCCCGAGTTTGCGCGCCATGCCTGATTCAAGGACGGCCGGGATGCTCCGTCTACAGCAGGAGTGGCCTCGCAGCCTGGACGCAGGTGGCACGCTGACACACCACCGCGCACACGGTCACTCCACGAGCGGAGAAGTCCGGGATCCAGACGGTCCACCACCGGACAAGGAGGCGTGAAGCAGCACCCACCGATGGGAGGCACCGTGAGGTTCACGAGCAAGTACCTGGCCGCGGCGTTCGCAGCGCTCTTCCTGGCCGTCCAGCCCGGATGCGGGGGCGGCGACGGCGGAGGGGACGGGGGTGGTGGGGGCGGAGGAGGCGGCGGCGGTGGCACCACGCAGCCTCCGGATGACAACGAGAGCCGCAGGCAGGGTGAGTCCCTCAACTCGCTCGAGTCGCGCTGGAAGCGGGCGGTCAAGGACAAGCCGACCGGCGTCCCCGCCACCGTCAGCCTCACCGGCAACTCGCTCTTCCTCAACACGAACGGAAAGGCTCAGGTCGACGCCCCGGGAGTGCTCGTGCCCGCGCCCCTGTTCCCGAAGAACCAGCGCGCCGTCTTCTTCGCCGACGCCCAGGTGGGCGCGGAGACGGGGCTCCTCGTGCTGGAGGGCCCGCAGCTCCAGCTCACCGCCGGCACGCTGGGAGTCGTCGACGTGGGGTCCGCGATCGCTCGCACGCAGCCTCCGAGCGGCAGCACCGTGCCTGTCGTCGAGCTGGGCACCTACGACAACCTGAGCGGCTCCAACCCGTCGGCGACCTTCCCCTCGGACTGGAGCGGCACGGACAGCTCCCTGTTCTTCTCCGATGGGGCGGCCGTCCACGCCACCAACCTCACCCTCACCGGCTTCACTCGCGGCCTGCTGGTGACCAGCACGGGCACCACGCCGATCACCGGGAGCGTCACCATCACCTCCGCGACCAAGATGTACTGGGACAAGGAGTCCCGCATCCAGGTGGCGAGCAGCACCGTCCAGAGCCCCGCGTTCGCGCTCGGCGGCGAGGTGGAGGCCGGCGCGCTCAGCTCCGCGGACGTGCAGCAGCTCTCGGCGCCTCCGAACATGCTCAAGGGCCTGGGGGCCCAGGTGACGATCCGCCCCGGCAGCGTGAAGAGCGAGGGTTCCTTCTCGCTCACGCAGGCGGTGAGTCAGGACGGGGCGCTGCTCCTGCAGCCCGACATGGAGTTCGCCTTCGACACGACGCCGGTCACGGTGAAGACGGGCCAGCGTGTGCTGATCCCGGTCGTCTACCGGGAGAAGGGGCGCAAGGGCGACGCCGTGCTCTCGGAGCTCCAGGTGTCGGGCAGCGGCAAGGACGCGGTCAGCGTCCCGCTGGATCGGGTGGAGACCTACCTCGAGCAGCTCTGGACGACGGTGGCGGAGAACGCCATCCCGCTGGGCTTCCTCGCCATCCCGCTCGCCCCCCTGTCGCCGTTCATCGCCTTCGGTGAGGCGCTCTCGTGCCTGTTCACGACGTGCCCCGAGGCCTACCCCGTGTGGATGAGCACGGGCGAGGTCGACCGCTTCCACATCATCGTCCAGGGCAAGCTGGCGCCGGGCACCTACGACGCGTCCGTCACGCTCGTGGGCCGCAACTACGCCCCCGTGACGATCCCCGTCCAGTTCACCGTCACCGAGTGACGGCGAGGCCTCCCGAGCCGGAGCTCAGGCCAGGGAGGCCACGTGCACCACCTGCTGGAACCGCGAGGCCTGGGCCTGAAGGGCCTGCCTCGCGGCGTCGCTCAGGCCGAAGACGATCACCCGGTGCCCCGTCAGGGAGGCGTTGAGCAGCAGCTCGAAGACGCCCTCATCGGTGGGAGACAGGCGCTCTGCCTGGAGGATGCCGATGGCATCCGGATCCTGGCGGAGCACGGCCCGGACCATCTGTACCAGCTCGGCCGCGGGCTGCTGCAGCTGGAAGTAGGACGCCCTCTTCATCCGCTTGTCCACCTGCCCGATGAACTCCCTGGGCAGGCTGAAGAGCCCGTGCCACTCCGTCAGTTCGGGGAACCACGCGAGGAGTGGATCCGGTGGGTACAGCGCATCGCGGATGAGCAGGAAGCGGGCGGCGTCGCCCCCATCACCGTCGAAGGTGATCCAGCGCGCGCAAGTCTCCCCCAGGTGCTTGCGGTCGGCGTTCGCCTCTTCGAGGAATCGCGCCAGCTCCTCATCCGAGACTCCCGCGCGCCACAGCCCGCGCGTGACGGCGCCGGTGACCTTCACAAAGAGACAGCGGCCTTTTCTCCCGGGCCCAGTGGCCCAGCGAGGCGGCCCCGTCGCAGGCCGCGTTGAAGCCGGGCTTCACGAACCAGGAGTCCCGAGCGCCCGCCTCGACAAGCAGGTACACCTCGGGCTTCGCCTCGCGCAGCGCGGAGGAGAGCTGGCACGGTCGAGCCGTGCAGGCAGGAGGGCGCTCACCCTGCTTCTCTTTCTCCCCTCCAGGCCTGCTCCAGCGCGCTGCGGAGCTGCGCCAGCGCATAGGGCTTGGGCAATACGACCACGCTGTCGAGCTGTTCCACCTCTCCGTCCATCGCCGAGTTCCCGTATCCCGAGGCGATGATGATCTTCGTGTCGGGCCTGTCCCTCCTCACCTCGCGAGCCAGCTCCAGCCCCGACATGCCCGGCAGGGTGATGTCCGTGAGGATCACGTCGAAGCGCCCCGCCGCCAGAGCGCCCCGCGCCGCCTCGGCGCTCTCCACCTCCACCACGTCGTGCCCGAGCAGCTCCAGCAGCTCGCCAGCCGACGCGCGGATCTCCTCGTCATCCTCCACCAGCAGCACCCGCATGCTCCGGGGCGGCTCCTGCACGGGCACGCGCTGGGACGGGGTGGGCTCCGGCGCGCTGGCGGCCCGGGCCACCATCCGCTGCTCGCGCTGGTTCAACAGCTGCCGCACCTTGCGCGCCAGATCCTCGCGGCGATGCGGCTTGCTCAGCAGATTCACGCCGGGATCGAGCCGCCCGCCATGCACGATGGCGTTCTCCGCGTAGCCCGAGGTGAAGAGCACCTCGACATCCGGCAGCAGCGCCTTGGCCTGCCGCGCCAGCTCGGTGCCGCGCACGGGGCCGGGCATCACCACGTCGGTGAACACCAGGTCCACCGGGATGCCGCTCTGGAGGATCGCCAGCGCGCTCTGACCGTCCACGGCCTTGAGCACGCGGTAGCCCAGCTCGCCCAGCATCTCCACCACCGTGCTGCGCACCTCCGCGTCGTCCTCCACCACGAGGAGCGTCTCGGTGCCGCCCTCGATCGGCCCTGTGAGGACCTCGGCGGGAGCCATCTCGGGCTGCAGCGAGCGAGGCAGGTAGATCTTGATGGTCGTGCCGTGGCCGACCTCGCTGTAGATCTTCACGTGCCCGCCGCTCTGGCGGACGAAGCCGTACACCATGCTCAGGCCCAGGCCCGTGCCACGGCCCTCGGGCTTGGTGGTGAAGAAGGGCTCGAAGGCGCGCTTGAGGACCTCCGGCGTCATGCCGCTGCCCGTGTCCGAGACGGCCAGCAGCACGTACTGGCCGGGCACCACCTCCGGGTGCAGGTGGGCGTAGTGGTCGTCGAGCATGGCGTTGCTGACCTCGATCGTCAGCTTGCCGGCGCCCTCCATGGCATCCCTGGCATTGATGGCCAGGTTGAGGATGACGTTCTCCAGCTGGTTGGGATCGACGAGCGTGTTCCACAGCCCGCCCGCGGAGACGGTCTCCACCTCGATGTCTTCTCCCAGGGCGCGGCGCAGCAGATCGTCCATGCCTCGCACCAGCCGGCCCAGGTTGAGGACCAGGGGCTCGAGGGGCTGACGGCGTGAGAACGCGAGCAGCTGGGCCGCGAGCCGGGCGCCCCGGTCGACGGCCGTGGCCGCCGCCTTCACCCGCCGCAAGGCGCGCTCGTTCCCCGCCACGTCCCGCTGCAGGAGCTGGAGGTTGCCGCCAACGACCTGGAGCAGGTTGTTGAAGTCGTGCGCCACGCCTCCGGTGAGCTGGCCGATGGCCTCCATCTTCTGCGACTGGCGGAGCTGATCCTCCGTCTGCCGCTGCTCGGTGATGTCCCGCGCGACGGCGTAGAGCACGCCATCCTCGGGCACCGGCACCGCGGTCCACGAGAGGACGCGGTAGGAGCCGTCCTTGTGCCGGAAGGTGTTCTCGAACCGCTGCGTCAGGTAGCCGCCGGCCAGCCGGGCCACCTCCTCCTGGGTCTTCTCATGCTCTCCGGGCGGCTCGAGCCAGGCCGACGTCCTTCCCACCAGCTCCGCCTCGCTCCAGCCCAGGACGGTGGTCCACGCCGGGTTGACGCTGATGAAGCGGCCCTCGAAGTCCGCCACCAGCAGCAGGTCCTGGGAGAAGTTCCAGATGCGATCGCGCTCGCGGGTGCGCTGCTGGACGCGCTGCTCGAGCTGCTCGTTGGCCCGGCGCAGCTCCACGATGGCCCTGACCCGCTCGCTGGCCGCCCAGATGCGGTCGGCGACGTTGCGAATGAAGGTGAGCTCGTCCTGGGACCAGTCGCGGACCTCCCGGTCATGCAGGTAGAGGATGGCCACCAGGTGCCCGTGCTCCAGCAACGGCACGTTGAGCAGGCTTCGAATGCCGAGCGCCCGCAGGTTGGCGCCTCCCCTCACGGTCGTCGGGTCACTCTCGACGTCCCGGATGATGACCGTCTCGCCCCGCCGGAGGTTCTCGATGTAGCTGCCGTAGTCGGCGAACCGATGCCGCCCCGCCACGCTCTGGATGCCCGGGTCGGCGCGCCAGTCCCGCTCGATCTCGACGTACTCCTGGGACTCATCGACCGAGCCGTAGCCCGCGCGCTGGACGCCGAAGAGGCGGCCGACGATCTCCATGGCGGCGCCCGCGATGTCGGCGGTGTCCCCCATATCCCTCAGCCGGTCACCCACCTCGACGAGCGCGGCCTGGCGCAGCTCCGCCTTCTTCCGCTCGTCGACGTCGAGCAGCACCCCGGGGAAGCGCAGCGGCTTGCCCTCGGGGCTGAGCTCGCAGCGTCCGTTCGCCTGGAGCCAGCGGTAGGAGCCGTCGAGCTGCCGAACGCGGTACTCGGCGCGGTACGGTCCGCCGGTCTCGAGGGTCCGGGCGATCAGCGCCTCGATGCGGGGACGGTCCTCCGGGTGGATGGACTCGACGACCACGCCGAGCGGCAGCCCCTGCGCGGCCTGCTCCGGGGTGAGGGAGAAGGCCCTGGCGAAGCGCTCGTCGGCGGTGAACCGGTCGACCGTGATGTCCCACACCCAGGTGCCCACCACGGCGCCCGCGTTCAGCGCGAGCTGGATGCGCTCGTTGGCTTCGCGCAGCGCGTCCTCGGCGAGCCGGCGCTCCGTCACATCCTGGGCGACGCCGATGAGCCGCACGGGCTTGCCCTGGGCGTCCCGGACGAACTCCGCGCGCCGGGAGATCCACCGCACCTCGCCCGTATCGGGCCGGCGGATCCGATACTCGACGGAGAGCTTCGCCCTGCCCTGGAGCCGGGTCTCCGGCGTCGAGGCGACGTTCCGGTCTTCCGGCAGGAGGAGCGACTCGACCTCGGAGGCAGGCATCACCTCCCGCGGCTCGATGCCGAACACCCGGCAGAACTGAGGGCTCACCGTCAGCATCTGGGCGGCGATGTCCAGCGTGAAGACCCCGACGCCGCCTGCCTCCTGGGCCAGGCGCAGGTGCTCGCCTCGCTCCCGGAGCCATGCCTCGGCCGACTGTCGCTCAGTCTCTGGGGCCTTCGCTTTCTCGGAGTCGTGGGGGCTCATGGACGAAGCTGGGAAACGCTCGTTACCAGGACTGTGGCCGTTCGCTCCACCCTTCCGCAACGAGGAAGGTCTTCATCCAGGCAAGCTCATCGTCCTGCCAACAGCCCGAGCGGACAGGCAGGCGTCGAGGCGGTGGCAGTGGCTCACGCCGCGTCGCGGGCGGGCGGCTCGAGCGGCTTGCCCGAGCCCGGCTCCGCGACCAGCGCGGCCAGCTCCTCCCCGCTGAGCGTCTCCTTCTCCAGGAGCCGCGCGGCCGCCTTGCGCAGCACCGCCTCGCGCGCGCCGAGCAGCTCGCGCACCCGGGCGTGCTGGGCCTCCAGGAGGTGGCGCACCTCGTCGTCGATGCGCCGGGCGATCGCCTCGCTGTAGTTGCCCCGCACCCGCGACGGGCCCGTCTCCAGGAAGGGGGAGGCCTTGCCGTCATCGAACGTCACCGGCCCCAGCGACTCGCTCATGCCATAGGAGGCCACCATGCTCCGGGCGATGTCGGTGGCCTTGAGCAGGTCGTCCTGCGCCCCGGTGGACACCTCGTGGAAGACCAGCTCCTCCGCCACGCGGCCTCCCAGCAGCATGGCGATGCGGTCCATCAGCTCCTGGCGCGTCATCAGGAAGCGGTCCTCGGTGGGCACCTGGATGGTGTAGCCGAGCGCGGCGATGCCGCGAGGGATGATGGACACCTTGCGCAGCGACTCCGCCCCGGACAGCGCCAGGCCCACCAGCGCATGCCCCAGCTCGTGGTGGGCCACGCGCTCGCGCTCCAGCCGGTTGAGCACCCGGTGGCGCTTCTCCAGCCCCGCCACGGCGCGCTCCACGGCCTCCTCCAGCTCGGCGCGTCCCACCTTGTCCTTGTTGCGGCGGACGGCCAGCAGCGCCGCCTCATTGAGGACGTTGGCCAGGTCGGCGCCCACCATGCCCACCGTCATCCCGGCCAGGGCCTCCAGGTCCGCCGGATCCTCCAGCGGCACCGAGCGCGCGTGGACCTTCAGGATGGCCAGCCGGCCGCCGCGATCCGGCCGGTCCACCAGCACGTGCCGGTCGAAGCGCCCCGCGCGCAGCAGGGCCGGGTCCAGGATCTCCGGCCGGTTGGTGGCCGCCATGAGGATGACGCCGATGCGGGGGTCGAAGCCGTCCAGCTCCACCAGCAGCTGGTTGAGCGTCTGCTCACGCTCCTCATGGGGCATGGGGCCGGCCTGGCGCGCCCGCCCCAGCGCGTCCAGCTCGTCGATGAAGATGATGCAGGGCGCCTGCGCCTGGGCCTGCTGGAAGAGGTCCCTCACGCGCGCGGCGCCCACGCCGACGAACATCTCCACGAACTCCGAGCCGCTGATGCTGAAGAAGGGGACCTTCGCCTCGCCCGCCACCGCGCGCGCCAGCAGCGTCTTGCCCGTGCCGGGAGGGCCGACCAGCAGGACACCCTTGGGGATCTTCCCGCCCAGCTTGCGGAACTTCTCGGGTGTTTGGAGGAAGGAGATGACCTCCGACAGCTCCTCCTTGGCCTCGTCGACGCCAGCCACGTCCGAGAAGCGGACGGGGATGTCCTTCTCCGCGTAGATGCGGGCCTTGCTGCGCCCCACCGCGAGGTAGCCCCCCGGCTCCGTCGAGCCGCCCCGGCGGGCGAGGTTCACGAAGATGAGCAGGCCCAGCGGCAGCAGCCACATCCCGATGGACATCCAGGGGCTGTCCGGCACGACGCCGGAGACCTTCACGCCGTGACGGGTCAGCTCCTCGAGCAGGGCCGGATCCTCCACGCGCACGACGGAGAAGGTGCGAGGGTTCTCGCCGGGGCCGACCTTGTAGTGGCCATCGATGCGGGTGGGGAAGAGGAGGACCGACTCCACCTTGCCCTGCGCCACCGCCTCACGGAACTCCGAGTAGGAGAAGGGCGCCGGCTGCTGCGCGCGCATGAGCTCCTGCACGGCGATGGCCCCGAGCACGAGGAGCACCGGGAGGACCCAGGGCCTCCACCAGGATGGCTGCTCCTTCTTCATCACCTGCTCCTCTCGAGGTCCGCCCGTCCGGTCCATCCGGGTCCAGGCCTGTCCTCCAGTGCAGGTGATGTGCCGGGGCCCGGCCCAGGCAGGGCGCCCCCGGGGCCCGCAAGAGCTGCGGAGCCCCTCCAGGGAGCGCAAAAGCTGCGCTCCGCTCGCCCCTAGGTTCCGGCGTCCGAGGGCGTCCCCGCGTCCGGCTTCGAGCCGGGCTTGCGCAGCGGGCACGCCATCACGGCGCCCTCGGGATCGATGGCGTCCTTGCCGGACTCCACCTTGAGGATCTTCCTCCCCTCGCCGATGACGAAGGTGTAGCGCTGCGCGAAGGACACCACCGGTGTCTTCACGTCGAACGCCTTCACCACCTTGCCATCCGGATCCGGAATGAAGGCGAACGGCGCCTTCAGGGACTCCTTGAACTTCTTCAACGTCGCCGCGTCATCCATTGAGACGGCCAGGACCTGGCCGTTGAGCTTCTCGATGTCCGCGTACCGGTCCCGGTACGCCGAGAGCTCGCGCGTTCAACCAGGTGTGAACGCCTTGGGGAAGAACGCGACGATGACCGGGCCCGTCTTCACCAGCTCCGACAGCGTGTGCGTCTTGCCGTCGGTGTCCGTCACCGTGAAGTCCGGCGCCGTGTCACCCGCTTGAGGGACAGCGCTCGAGAACAAGCCCGTCACCAGGATGGGTAGGAGCATGCCCCGGGTCTTAATGGCCCGCCCGCCCGGAAGGCAAGCGCCGCGGTGCTCCCGCTGTCACGTGCCGGCCATGCGCGCCCACACCGCCGCCGCGGCCTCGCGCGCCTGGTCCGCCACCACCATCGGGTTCACCGACAGCGGCCGGCGCGCCCAGATGCGCCAGCTGCCGTCCACCATCACCGCCTCCACGTGCCGCGAGCCCAGGCCGAACACCACGTGCCAGGCCAGGTTCTCCGGAGTGAGCGGCGTGGCCGGCAGGTAGTCCAGGATGAGCAGGTCCGCCAGCGCTCCCTCGCGCAGCGGGCCCACCTGCAGCTCGAACGCCTGCGACGCCAGCCGGTGGCCGTTGGCCAGGTAGCGCAGCACGTCGATGGGCTGCCCCGCCTCGCGCGAGCGCAGGTACGCCGCCTGCGCCTCGGCGAACAGGTCCGCCGAGAGGCTGTCCGCCCCCAGCGTGGCGCGCGCGCCGAACTTCAGCGCTGGCGCGTACCCCACCTCCAGCCGCTGGTTGGAGCGCGGCGTGTGCACCAGCCACGCGCCCGTGCTGATCACCTGCGCCAGGTCTCCCCAGGCCAGGTGCCCCGCGTGCGCCACCAGGCTCTGGGGCGACAGCAGCCCCACGTCCATCAGCCGCGCCACCGGCGACGCGCCGTGCCGCTCCACGGAGAGCTTCTCGTCGAGCGGATCCTCGGCCAGCGGCACGTGCAGCCCGGTGTTCGTCGTGGCCACCGCCTGCTTGAGCCCCTCCAGCGCCTCGTTGCCCAGGGTGAAGCACTGGCCGGAGCCCACCTGCCCGCGGAAGCGCCCCTTGGCCTTCTTCGTGAAGGAGACGGTCTCCTCCAGCCCCTCCTCGCGGCCCACCGCCCCCGCGCGGTCCGTCACCGCGTAGGACAGCACCCCGCGCACCCCCACCTCGTGGAGCCCGCGCGCCACCCGCGTCAGCGAGCCCAGAATCTCCTTCGGCGAGGAGTGCAGATCGAACACCGTGGTGGTGCCGCACTGCAGCGCCTCCAGCCCGCCCGCCGTGGCCGCCACCTGCACCGCGTCCAGGTCCAGCGCGCCCTCGTAGCGCCAGCGCACCTTCTCCAGCGCCTCCTGGTAGCTGTCCAGCGCCGGCTCGGGCATGCCTCGGCCCAGCGACATGTGCAGCCGGTGGTGCGCGCTCACCAGGCCCGGGAAGACGAGCTTGCCCGACAGCGCCACCACCTCGTCATCCGGCTGAGGCTGCAGATCCGGGCCTCGCGCCACGATGCGCGCATCGTCGATGCGGAGATCCACCCGCTCGACGGTGGCCGGCTCCAGCTCTACGACATATCCACCCTTGAGGACGGTACCCAACGTCGCTCCCACCTCGCAGCTGCCAAGGAAAGCCTCTCGCCCGGGCCCTGGCAGTCCAGGTTCCCGGCTCTTTCAGACGTTACCACCCTGCTCCCCCCCTCGCGCCAGCAGCGGGGAGAGAGGTAGGTGCGAGTGCTCTCAGCGCACCGCCACCGGAGGCTTGACGGCGTCCTCGGCGGGCCGGGCCGCGCTGCCGCGCCGCAGCTTCACCACCTCGGCCGTCACCGTCACGCTGCTGGGCAGGGGGACGAAGAAGAAGATGGCCCCCAGCACCTTCTGCACCGGCAGGTACTGCGTCTGCCGGAAGCGCACGTTGATGGCGCCGTCGCCGCCCATCTGGCGAATCTGGGGGATGAGGACGTCCTGGAAGCCGGACTGGAGGTCGGTGCCCACCACGTCGGCGAAGCCGAACAGCAGCACGCCCGAGCGCGTCACCTGCACCATGCCCAGCGACTCGTAGGGCTCCGGGATGTTGCCGGCGGTGACGAACACGTCCTGGCCGCCGCGGTCCGAGGGGACGGAGGCGGTGTTGATGACGGTGCAGCCGGTGAGGGCCGCGAGCGAGACAGCGAGCAGAAGGCGCATCGGAGGGGGCCTCACGGAGCGGAGAGGAACTGGATGACTTCGCCGGTGACGATGACCGAGCGGTTGCGGGTCTTCACCTCGCCCTTGCCGCTGGCGACGTTGGACACCGTCTCGGAGAGATCCGAGATGCGTTCGATCTCGGTGGGGGGGTTCTCGTCGAGGAACTCGATGTGGATGACGCCGTCACCGCCCATCTGGGCGGCCACCTGGGCCATCGTGCCGCGGATGGTGCTGTCCAGGCCGGCCTCGCCCATGTCCGACACGCCCGCGACGGTGACGCCGTAGCCCGTCACCTGGGCGAAGCCCACCGTGCGGTAGGGGCGCGGCGAGTGGCCGGTGGTCAGGAAGATGCCACGGCCGTCCTCGGCGGACGGACGGCTGGACAGGGGCGAGCCACGCACCGTGGCGCCACAGCCGGTGGCCAACACCAGGGAAACGAGCAGCAGGAGTCTCACCAGGAACTCTCCAGGAGCGGGAAGTCAGGGCTCAGCGAGTAGGGGGCACGACGCTCGCCCCCATGCCTGGCGCGGCGGCGCCCGCCTCGAGCTTCACCACCTCGCCGGTGATGGTGGCCTCGCTGGGCAGGGGGAAGAAGAAGAGGATGGCGAAGAGGATGCGGGTGGGCAGCGTGTACTGCGTCTGCTGGAAGCGCACGTTGATGACGCCGTCGCCGCCCATCTGGCGCACCTGGGGCAGCAGCTGCTCGTCCAGGTCTCCCTGCAGGTCCGTGCTCGCCGGATCCGCGAAGCCGAAGAGGATGGCGCCGCGCCGCGTGGCCTGCACCACCCCCAGGCTCTTGTAGGGGCCCGGCAGGTCCGAGGTGGTGACGAACACGTCATGGCCGCGAGGCGTCGAGGGCGCCCTCGCGACATCCACCGCCGTGCACCCGCTCGAGGCGAGCAGCACTCCCAGGAGCAGACCCAGCCGACCACACATGCACTTCACCTCCGTTGCCGCGCGGGGCGGTAGCGTGGGGCGGGAAACATCTCGGGGCAAATTTCCTGCCTTCCCGCCCTCTGTGCCGGCAGCCAGGCACCAAAACGCCCATGGGAGGCAGGACGCGGGCCCTCGGGATACGTAGACTGGGCGCGCCGTGAGCCCCCCCGAACAGAACCCCTCCTGGCTGGGTCGCTACCGCCTGAGCGCGCGCATCGCGACGGGCGGCATGGCGGAGGTGTATCTGGGCCGCCGCATCGAGGAGAGTGGCCAGCGCGGCCCGGCGGTGGCGGTGAAGCGACTGCTGCCGCACCTGGTGTCGGACCGGCGCATCGTCCAGATGTTCCTCAACGAGGCGCGCATCACCGCCCAGGTGCACCACCCGAACGTCGTCACCATCCTCGAGCTGGGCATCGAGGACTCCGAGCCCTTCATCGCCATGGAGCTGCTGGAGGGGCGCTCGTTCGCGGAGCTGCGCGCGGAGGCGGCCGAGCGAGGCCAGCGCGTGCCCCTGGGCGTCACCCTGCGCGTGCTGGTGGAGGCATGTCGCGGGCTGGACGCCGCGCACCGGGCCGTGGACGAGGCTGGCCGGCCGCTGCGCATCGTCCACCGGGACTTCACCCCGGACAACATCCACGTGGGCGTCAACGGGGCCATCAAGGTCATCGACTTCGGCATCGCCAAGGCGGAGACGCTCGGCTCGGGGACGGAGCCCGGTACGCTCAAGGGCAAGTTCTTCTACATGTCGCCGGAGATGATCGTCGGCAAGACGGTGGATCACCGCGCCGACATCTTCGCCGCTGGGGTGATGCTCTACGAGCAGCTCTGCGGCCGGCGGCCCTTCACCGGACTGAACCCCGAGGAGGTGCTGTCGCGCATCGCCGAGGGGCGCCCCAGGCCGCCCACCGCGTTCGATCCGTCCGTGCCCCACGCGCTGGAGCACATCTGCCTCACGGCGCTGCACCGCGAGCCGGAGGCGCGCTTCGAGTCCCTCGAGGTGTTCACCGAGGCCATCGAGAGCGTGGGCGGCCAGGCGGAGGTGGCGACGACGGAGCAGGTGGCCGCCTACGTGGAGCAGCTCTTCCCGCTGGACCGGGATCCGAAGCGGCAGGCGCTGCAGCGCGCCCGCTCGGCGGACCCGTCGGACTCCGGCTCGCAGGCGCCCCAGCCCGTGCTGGACGTGGCTCGGGCCATGGCGTCTCGCGCCTCGAGTCCCCAGGGGCCCACGCAGCCGCTGATGAGGCCCCCCGCCAGCATCGCCACCGAGAAGTCCCTGCCGCCCGGGCCCGCCACGCTGCCGCCCGAGCCGGCCACGGTTCGCGCCGAGCCTCGCGCGCGCCCGTCCCGGCGCCTGCTGCCCATCGTGCTGGGCGCCGTGCTGGCCCTGGCCGCCGTGGGAGGCGGCGCGGCGTGGCTGCTGCTGCGCCCGAGCGTGCTGCCCGCCGAGCGGATCGCCACCGCCGAGGCCGCCTCCAGCCGCGAGGAGCGGAGGTCCGCGCTGAAGGGGATTGCGCAGGACGAGAGCGCCACGGCGCAGGAGCTGGCCAGGGCGGGCTCGCTGCTGCTCGAGGTGGGCGGGCATGACGAGGCGATGGAGATCGCTGAGGCCTACACGCGGCGCTTCCCCAAGGACGTGGAGGCGCAGTTGTTGACGGCGCGTGCCGCCACCGAGCTGCGGATGGGCAAGCGGGCCGAGCGAGCCATCGAGGATGCCACCGCGCTGGCGCCCGGGGATGTGCGCCCGGCGCTGGCGCTGGCCGAGCTGAGGGAGCGCCAGGGAGACGTGTCCGGCGCCATCGCCGCGCTCTCCAAGGCGTACGAGAAGCGCCCGAAGGATGCACGGATTGCCCCGCGCTATGGGCGGCTGCTGTCCCAGGGTGGGAAGCTCGACGAGGCCTCGGACGTGCTGAGCGCGTGGACGAAGGACCACAACGACGCGGAGGCCCTGGCCGAGCTGGCCTTCGTGCGCTACCGCCAGGAGCGTGTGGAGGACGCGGCCTCGCTGCTCAAGCGTGCCCTCAGGAAGGCACCGAAGCTCGCCATCGCCCACTACTACCTGGGCGCCATCCTCTTCCGGCAGGGAGACACGGCGGGCGCCGAGCGCGCATACCGCGAGGCGGACCAGCTCGCGCCGGATGACCCGCGAGCCCTCTCCGCTCGCTGCCAGATCCACGCCCGCCAGGGCAATGCGTCCGCCGTGGCCGAGGCGAAGCGGGAGCTGACGAGTCGCTTCCCGGATAGAGCGGAAGCGCTCACGGCGCAGTGCAAGCCGACGGACTGAGCCAGCGAGGCATGGCGTCGTATTGCGGATCCAGCGCTGTGGCTGGGTGAGGAAGCGGTGTCGTAGCGTGAAGCCCTCCACTGGCTGAGGGGGGCTTCCGATGAGCACGTGTCTGGCGTGGG